>NZ_JBHIRB010000002.1:214448-268839 GCF_042196845.1 Bartonella sp. AA9NXGY | reverse complement strand
TACCCTGAATTGTGTAAGTTGGTGCTTTACCATTAGATACATCTGCACCACCACCAAAATATTGTGATGTATTTTGACTTACACTTGCAACGTCCCGATTAACCTGCTCCAACTGCGCAAAATTCACTGCATCATCAGGTTCTTCCCCAGCTGCCACTCCTGTAATCTGCTTATTGCCAGCATCAATACCATCCACAGTTATTTTAGCCCCATCCGCAAACAAAATGCCATCATCACTGATAGAGCTTCTCCCAGCGGTAACTCGTTCCACTGTAATATTATTAGCTAGATCAAATGTTACATTATTGTTTTCCTCACCTTTTGTAATCTTAAGGTTGTCACTTGCAGCCGACAAATCTACAGTATCTTGTACACCAACAGCTTTAGCATTTTTACCTCCAACAGATAGTGTCCAACCTTGGTCTACGTATTTTTGTAATGATTTTAACTGTGCAACATTAACGGCATCAGTGTCGCCACTACCAGCTGCCACTCCTACAATCTGGCGCGTTTTTTTTGATTTAGCATCACCAACACTCACTGCACCTAGCGTACTCGCCCATATCATGTCGTCAGAATCTGAAGGGCCTTTAGTTAAAGAATTATACCCGATAGCGCCAGCAGCAACATCAGCCACAGACTCGCTCCCAAGAGCAACACCCTTATGCTCAGTCGCTCTTGCATCTGAACCAATCGCTATCGAAAGATCTGTTTGAGCTTGAGCACCATAACCTATAGCAATTGCTTTTTGTCCACCTGCAAGTGATTTGTTACCGAATGCAATACTATCAACGCCTTTTGCTTTTGCACGCCCACCAATAGCAATCGTATTGCTTGCTACTGCTTCAGACGCAACCCCTATAGCAATACTTGCTTGTCCACCTGCAAGTGCAGCAATACCAAAAGCTTGTGATCCCCCAAACTTTGCAGTTGCAGCCGCTCCAAATGCTGTTGAATAATGCCCCGTTGCGGAAGATCCACACCCAGTTGCAAAAGAATACACACCATAAGCTTCAGGCAGAACATTTGAAAGACCACCGGTTGCTTTTCCCATATATCCCCCCTTACCGGTCAGACCATCATCAACCCAATTAAGCTGAACCTTCGCCCAGTTAAAAGGACGCTTGCCATTAATCTCTTTATTCATAGAAACTCTTTCATATAGTTCCTCTGCAGTGATTTGGTTATTAGTACCTTGATTGCTTCCACCACGATCAACAACATTAAACACACCACAGTAATCCTTATCGCCAGCTAATACAATACTGCCATGGCTAGCGTATTGATAAGACACGCTAGGACCACTTGTACTTTGAACTTTATCACCTGTTATCGCAAGATTTGCAGCAACCACAGGAGAAACACTCGACAAGAGCGCCGCTATAACTGTTCCCAATGAAACAGCTTTAATCAAATTTGGTGTTGAATATTTTTTCATAATACCCCCTCATAACAATAGATTAAAAACACAAAAAAGGTGTGTTCTAGAGCTTTCTTATTTCCCTTGCGTGTTCCTGCTTTTACAGCGTGTTTTAGGACATAAATAAAATTAAGACGTAAGCTGTTGTTTCTGCAACGCCTTTAGAGGGTAATTAGGGGTAGGTTCGTGAAAGTCAATTTGAGGAAGGTAAAAAAATACTTAATATTAGAATGGATTTCATTTTTCTATCAAAGGTTGTGTGTCGTTTTTAGCTTTGATCTCTTTGAAAAAGGTATAATTTTTGTGCCTATTGATCATCCGCTTAGGCATCAGTTTATTTTTCGTGAATAAGCTCTTTTATTTCATTAGAGGATTTATGAAAGCTTTTTACTAAAATGCCCCATCTATATCCTTACTCATGGTAATGTGTCTCGTTGCTGTATCCTATTTTACAAAAATACTCACTGCTACTTGTTCTTTTATTCCCTTCAGTTGTGAAAAATTCACTGCATCAGTATTGCTAGTTCCTTCTGCAACATTTGTTACTTTTTTACTTGCCGCATTAATATTACCGGTGGTTATTTGCGGGACATCAGTAATTACTAAGCCTGTTGCATCGACTTTTCTTTTCTCTCCTAATGTTATGCTTTTCAATGCTATATCATTAGCCAAACCAAATATGAGCTTATTTTCATCGTCCTTATCTCTTTTAACCCTGAAGTTACTTCCTCCAGATGAAAAATTCATTGTACTATCTAGCACCCATATCTTTAGCTGCCTCACCAGAAATAGACAGTTTCCAACCTTTTTTTCTTACGACTTCTTCTAAATCCTGCAACTGTCTAAGGTTCACTGCATCGGCAGGTTTGCTACCAGCTGCTACACCTATAATTTGTCGCGTTATGTTTTTACTAGGAACACCAATACTTACTGCAAATTTCGTACTTTTCCATTGAGATTCGGTGTTTTTAGCCGGTCCTTTCAGAAGAGACGTATACCCAAAAACGCCATCAGCCCTACCGGACACAGAGTTGTTCTCAATAGCCCCCCATCAACCGTCACTTTAGAATAAGAACCTAAAGCGATACTTCCAACCCCATTTGCTTTTGAATAGAAGCCCATAGAAATAGCTTCTTGAGCAAATGCATATAGCACGGAATGACCAAGTGAAATCGAACCATATTCTAAAGCTTTAGAAATAGCTCCCACTACTGTTGAATAATCACTCTTCGCAAGTTGTATAATCATTTTCCCCGTATTCGCTCTTCTTATTATATTCACTACCTATTGCGATACTGCTTTTCTCTAAAGCGTAAGCCATATTGCCTACAGAAACGCTTCATTCTTTTTCCGTTTGCGCTCCACTACCCTAAAGCAATACTTGTGTTTGGAGTACGTTGCATATCTGTAGATCGTTGCATTATAAAGCATACGTTTAAAACTATACGAAAATAAAAGCTAAAACTGTCTTCTTTTAATAAAGGGTATATTCGTATTTACATTTCTTGAAGCATTTTAATAAATCAAAATAATAGCAATCAATTTTTTAAATCTTTACCATTAAGGTCTTTTATTCTCAAAAAAAGTTGTCATAGGCTTTTTATATTCGGATTTTATATAATTACGGGTGTTTTATACATTTAGAATAGCTTTAGAGAACTCTGGAAGAAAGTAAAAAATTTGCCCTTTTCTTCAATTAAGAAAAAGGCAAATCAATTTTATGGATTTAGTCGTTTATTAGTTGAGTATCACATTAACCCCTGTACTTATACCCCAGTGACCTCCAGAAGTGGTAATTGACAAGTTGGAACCAATATCACCGTTCTCTGAAGTATAACCTGCACCAAAAGCAAAAGCAGATTGACTACGCCATAAACCACTACCAAATGCGATTGTTAATTTTCCAGGAATATCACTATAGCGTAAACCAGCTACCGCTAAACCAACAGCTGCTGCTTGTCTTGCCTCTTTTCGAACATCCTCAACAGCATAACTTAATGTCGAAAACTTCATATCCGTATACGAATTAGCCTCACTAACTCCATCTTTTACAAGATGAGAAACTTGCTCATCCGTATACTTATTGGCATTTTCAAGTACAAAATCCATCTTATCTTTTAATTGACCGCCATTAACCGCTTCTTTCGAATCCTTTTCAATCTTTCCATCGGCTACATTGGCTATTAATACTGGAGAACTGTCATCTCCACCAACTAATGTAACTTTATTGGTCTTTTTGCCCGTTTTTTTATCTTTATCGTATTGTACAGATCCCTCCGTAACTTTATTTTCAATATCCTTGACCTGATCTGTAATCATTTGCTGAGTTTCCCAAAGCTGTCCTCCATTCACAGCTTCTTTTGAATCTCTGTCTACCTTGCCATCCTCTACATTGATAATCTTACTTGGACTCTTAACACCCTGAGCATCAACATGAGATGCATCATAGCTTCCTTTTTCTTCATTCCAATTCAGACTATTCGAAGAGGTACCTTTTTCAACTTCTTTTATACGATCGTTGATAGTGCTCATGCTGTCATTAACAACATCAAATGCTTCAGAGACATTATTACGCTCCTCTTTATCACCTTTCGTACCATCCTTATTAAAGACCTGAACGGCGAATTTTGGTCCTTGCCAGTTTCCTTCCTTATCATAACCAGCTCCTCCACCAAAATATGAGGCAAATGTCTGTTGAAGAGTATAAATCTGACCACCATTAATCGCATCAGTCGAATCTTCTGATATCTTTCCTTTCGCAAGGAACGTGATCTTGCTGTTTTCCTTTTTACCTTCTTCCTCATGCTGTGCTACAAACGCACCTGCATCATCACTCCACAACAACGCATTTTGCTCAATGTTGTCTGAAATCTCATTATGAAGATTCTTGAAAACCTTATTTACACCGGCAAACGCGGCTGCAATGCTATCATAATCCTCCTCTACAAAGCTTCCATCTTCTTGGAAAGTCATTATCTTGAAACCTGGAAGGACCCAGCCATCACCATCATACTTAGCATCACCACCAAAATACTTTGCTAGCGACTGATTCAGATCATAAATCTGTCCACCATTAACCGCATCACTCGAGCCTGATACTATAGAGCCAGCCGCAAGTGATGTGATCTTGCTTGCTTTTCTGTCATCACCTTTCCCATGCAGAGCGACAAAAGCTTTGTCACCATCGCTCCAAGATAAAGAATCTTGTGCAACTCCCTCTGAGACCTCCTTAATGCGAGCGTTCACATTCTTGATATTGTCATCAAGCCCTTTAAAGGCAGAACCAACATCGGTATGCGGTTTATCTGTTACTTCACCACCTTTATCAATACTAGATAAATTATAAGTTGGCCCTTTAAAAGCACCATCCTTAAATTCAGCATCTCCACCCAACAATTTTGCTATATCCATTGAAAGAATGTGAACTTGTCCTCCATTGATAACATCCGTTGAGTTTTCCGCAATCGATCCGGCGGCTACATTATGGAGCGCAACAGGTGTAGCATCCTTCCCTTTCCCAAAAGTTACATTTGTATAATCAGTTTGATTATCTGTTGTTTTATCGTAAAGAACAACAGAAGAACTATCCGACAGAAGGGTATCAGAAAGATCCTTCAAACCTTTATCAAATTGTTCTTTGTTCACAGCTTCATTGGCTTTTTCTGCTGCCTTTACACCAGAAAGAGTTCGATCCTTACCACCCTTGTTTGCGATATTGATTTCACTACCTTCTACTCCTTTACCAATGTTGATAACATCTTCATTTTTCGTAACAAGCAAATTACTGATTACATCGCTGATCGCAGTTTGAACCTTTGTGAAAAGTTTACCCACACCTGAAAATGCATCTGATACATTCTTATAGCTTGATTCAGCTTCAGTGCCATCATCATTGATAATTTTGAGCTTAAAATCAGGAACTTTCAATTCCCCATCCTTATATTCAGCGTCATCAGAAAAATATTTTGCAACCTTATCGCCCAGTGAATAAAGTTGAGAACCATTTACGGCATCCATCGATTCTTTCGTAATATCTCCTACAGCAAGCGATGTGATTTTACTTGCCTTTCTGTCATCACCTTCCCCATGCTGGGCAACAAAAGCTTTGTCAGCATCGCTCCAAGATAAAGAATCTTGTGCAACTCCTTCTGAGACTTCCTTAATGCGAGCATTCACATTCTTGATATTGTCATCAAGTCCTTTAAAGGCAGAACCAACATCGGTATGCGGTTTATCTGTTACAACACCTTTTTCATCAATATTCGATAATTTATACTCTGGTACTTTAAAGTTTTTGCCATCAAAGGATACATCTCCACCTAAAATTTTTGATAAATCCTCAGTGATTGCATGAAGCTGATCGCCATTAATCGCATCACTCGAAGCTGATATTATAGAACCAGCGGCAAGTGATGTGATCTTGCTGTTTTCCTTTTCTCCATCTTTTTCCCCATGCTTGGCTACAAAGGATTGTTCTTTACCATCCCACAACAGAGCATCGCCTTGGACAGATTCTTTGATATTCGTGACTTTGTCATTAAAATCATTAACGATGTTCTGCACATTCTTATTCACACTCTGGAAATTCTTATCAATTCCGTCAAAGGCTTCCGCTACATTATTGTAGGTTTTTTCTTCAACTTCAATTTCATTGCTCTCTAAGTTGAAAACTTTGAGTTTGAAGGTTGGTTTGTTCAATACGCCATTCTCATACGTAGCATCGCCGCCAAAATATTCTGCAACTTTGTTGCCCAGTGCATAAAGCTGGGAACCTGTTATAGTTTCGTGCGAATCTTTCTCTACCTTACCATCAGCAACATTAACAATCTTGCTCGCATCCTTCTCACCATGAGCAGCATTGTAGGCACCATCATCACCTACACTGCCATCCCAATTTAAACTATTCGAAGAGAGGTCATTTTCAAATTCCTTTATACGAGCATTCACATTCTTGATATTATCATCAAGTCCTTTAAAGGCAGAACCAACATCGGTATGAGATTTATCTGTTACTTCACCTTTTTTATCAATATTCGATAATTTATACCCTGGTACTTTAAAGTTTTTTCCATCAAAGGATACATCTCCACCTAAAATTTTTGATAAATCCCCAGTAATTGTATGAAGCTGACCACCATTAACGGCATCTGTCGAATTTGTGCTAAGATCTCCACCTGCAAGACCTGTTATTTTTTTACCTGCAGCATCAATACCATCCGCTATTACTTTGGGACCATTTTCAATAGTTAAGCCCGTTTTATCTAAAGTGATGTCTTTTAATTTTACACTGTTCAATGTGACATCTTGTGCCAAATCAAATGTTATTTTTTTGTCTTTATTGTCTGTTGTATCACTATTTTTAATCTCAAAGTTTTTGCTTCCAGAAACCAAATTTAATATATCACCCGGCTGAAAGTTTGAAACAGCCTTATCATTAAGAGAAAGTGTCCACCCTTGTGCTACAAATTCTCTTAATTTTTTCAGCTGTGCAATGTTGACGGCATCAGTGTCTGCATAACCCGCTGCCACACCTGTAAGCTGTCGTGTTATCTTATTCGGAGTATCACCAACACTAAAAGCTCCTTGAGTGCTCTTCCATATCACACCATCATCCGTTGACTGGCTCCCTATGGAAGGATCATAGCCAACTGCGGACACTGAGTTACGAGAAACAGATTTATAACCCACAGCAACACCACCCTCAGGAAGTACTTGTACATTTGAACCTAATGCCATACTATTTTTAGCTGTTGCAGCTGAAAGTCCACCTAATGCAATACTATTTTCACCAGATGCATTTGCAAAACCACCTAATGCAATACTATTTTCACCAGATACATTTGCAGAACCACCTAATGCAATACCATTGTTAGCAGTTGCACTTGAAAGCTTACCTATAGCAATACTTTCTTGCCCACCTTTTCCCTCACTGGCAGCAATTGTAATGCTCTCCGTTTCGGCGTGCCATTTAAAGACACTATCATCGGCAGCTTTTTTAATCTCATTGTGAAGATTTACATAAGACTTACCCACACCCTCAAAGGCTTTGGCTACATTTGGAAAACTTTCTTCTTCCATCTCATTCGTCTCAGGATTTAAAGTTTTAATTTTGAACTCTGGATTATCCCATTGACCATTCGTAAATTTAACACCACCGCCTAAATATCCAGCTATATGGGTAGCTACAACATTCAACTGACTACCATTTGCCGCCTCTTGTGAATCTGCACTAAGATCACCAGATGTAACGCCCATTACCTTTTTATTTCCAGCATCAATACCACCGGTGGTTATTTTCGGACCATCAGTAATTACTAAGCCCGTGGCATCGAAGGTATTTGTACCTGCTTTTAAGCTTGTTAACGTAATGTCTTGAGCCAGATCAAATTTTACTTTATTGTTATCTTCGCCCTTTGTAATATTTAGGTTGCTACTTCCTGCGGAAAAATCTACCGCGCTATCCATAAGAACGGTTGTAGCATTTTTATCTCCAACAGAGAATTTCCAACCGTTTTGTCTTACAACTTGTTCTAAGTCCTGCAACTGTCTAAGGTTCACTGCATCGGTAACATTAGAACCAGCTGCTACGCCTGTAATTTGTCTGGTTATACCCTTACTATAATCACCAAATGAAACTGTTCTCTCTTTTTCATCAGAACTATCGGTTAGAGAAGAGCCGATTGCAATGCTATTTTTAGTATTTCTACTACTACCAGCTAAAGCAGTTAAGCCGATAGCAACCCCTTGGTCAGCCTTCGTCTGCGCTACCTGCCCGAAAACAATAGCATCATGCGCTTCTCCCTGAGCTCGTTCACCATAAATAAGAGGATTACCCAAATCCTGACTGCTAGTTATCTGATCTCCCTTTACAACTCTTGGAGTTAAAGCTGCTCTTGTTATTTTTTTACTTCCAGCATTCATATCAATTGAACGTATCGAATCGCTGGTTTCTGCCAAAACATTCACTATAGGACTATAATCACTTACACCAGTAAGAGTTTTGGTTAAAAAATTTTCATAGTCATCAGCAGCACTTACCTTGGATGTCAAAGCAACATTCAGCGCTGTTAAATAATTTTCCTGTGATGAACTAGAAGAATCCAAATCATTCGAAAAAACAGGGGAAATACTGGCTAAAAGTGCCGCTATTGAAGTCAAGGATAGGACTTTAATAAAAGGAAAACGAGAAAATTTTAAATTGCTCCCTGCTAATTTTGTATATAATTTTTTCATAATGAACTCCCCAATGAAAGAAATAACTATAAACACAAAAAAGACACATTTAAACGCTATTAGGTCCCCTAAAATTGGTTTTTCTAAACGTATTCAAAAATTTAGTACCTGACTGAAAAGATAGAGAAGTTGTGTTTTAGGTTTTATGGTTAATGCGTTTTGCTCTTTTACATTTCCTAAGAAAGTAAATTTTTTTGTGGTGATTGGTTTTTTTTAACCTTTAAACTTATTGGTTGTTTTTTGCAAGGGGTAGAGTTAATTTAGCATATTGTTTTATAGCTTCTTCCAGTAAAGTTGAAATACATTTGAATGGAGATTTTTGTCTTAGTAGAAAGCTTTTTAATAGATTTGTAGAGAGCAAAAGGTTTTTTTATCTGTAGAGTGCTACAGATTTTTCAGATTTAAAAATTAAAGAAGAAAATAATAAACTTATAATTTATGAAAAAACTCATTATCTTATTTTGAAATAAGAGGTTCATTTTGTTGAAAGCGTCCGGTTTTTCTGTTTTTTAAACCTGTATTTATCGTTAGCGCTTATCAATTTATATATATTTTTTTACATACGTAACAACAATTCACCCCTGCCTCATGAGACAGGGGTGAAAAGGAATTTTTATGTATTTTGTTTATTATCAATTCAATGTCATATTGAATCCCGCACCTACACCCCAGTGACCTCCAGAAGTTGTTGCGGATATGTTAGAGCGGTATTTTCCATTTTCTGAGGTGTAACCTGCACCAAAGGCAAATGCAGACTGACTACGCCATAAACCAGTACCAAATCCAACGCTTAATTTTCCAGGTGTATCATTGTAGCGTAAGTTAGACACTGCAAGACCAATAGCCGCTGCTTGTCTTGCCTCTTTTTTCACACTCTCAATACTATAGTTTAAAATATCAAACTTCATATCTGTATATTGCTTAGCCCGATCAACAGCATCATCAATCGCATCAATCACAATATTATTAACCCGTTGATCTGTATACTGCTTGGATTCATCAAGAATAATCTTCATCTGTTCTTTAGTATAATCATGAAGTTGACCACCATTTACAGCCTCTTTCGAGCCTTTTTCAATTTTACCATCAGCTACATTATCAATCAGAACAGGTTCACTGGCATCCCCCCCCGCTAATGTGATTTTATTGGTTTTTTTGCCGTTTTCATCTCTATCATAACGAACAGCATCCTCTTCAATGCCGTCAACTCTATTATTGATGTTATCAACTTTGGCATCAATATTGATAACTGTATCACCAATATCAGCAATCGTATTGGAAATGGTATCAACTCTGTTGGTAAGATGTTTCACATCTTTTTCGACACCAGTGACACGTTCATTGGTTTCCCAAAGTTGCCCACCATTGACGGCATCTTTCGAGCCTTTTTCAACTTTACCATCAGCTACATTGATAATTTTATTCGGCTTTCCATCGCGACCAGCATCATAGGCTTTTTCTTTATCATTCCACTTTAAAGCATCTGAATCGACCTTGTTGATGACATCATCAATACGGTTATTAATATTTGACATATTTTTATTGACGTCACCAAAAGCATCAGCGACATTATGATGCTCTGTCTCAACAGTCGTACCATCAGCATTGACTTGAACAATCTTAAAAGTAGGATCTGTCCATTTGCCATTCTCATATTTGGCACCACCACCGAAATAATTCGCAAGTTGGTTATTCATGGAATAAAGTTGGTTGCCCGTAATGGCATCTGTTGAACCTTGAGCAATCTCACCATCTAAAAGATACTTCAATTTGCTGTTTGTTTTCTTACCATCTTTTTCATGACGTGCCACAAATGCTTCTTCCTCATCATCCCACAGTAAAGCATCTTTAGAGAAATCTTCAATTTTCTGGTTAAACTCATTGGATACATTCGTTAAGCGTTGATTCACATCTTGAACATTTTTATCAAGACCTGTTAAAGCATCACCAACATTGTAAAAATTAGCCTTCCCTACTTCACCACCTACAATAGCGGATAAAGTATATTTCAGCCCTTCAAAAGCACCGTTAATGAACTTTGCACCACCACCAAAAAACTTTGCAATATCTGCTGATATTTTATTAATCTGACTACCATTGATTGCATCGTTGGAATTTTCAGAAATGCTACCATCTTTTACGTTATGAAGAGCAACTGGTCCGTTGTTCTTATCGCCGCCCAAAGTTACACTACCATAATTAACACTATTATCGTCATTCTTATCATAGAGAACCGCAGCAGCAGTTACTGTCTCAATATCTTTAGAAATCTTATCTATGCTTTTATCAAGTTGGTCTTTGTTAACAGCTTCATCACCATTTTCTGCCTCCCGCACGCCAGAAATTTTACGTCCTGAACCACCAACACCTGCAATATTGATCTCAGTACCAGCGGTATCCTTACCAATAGTAATAATACCTGATGCACCTCCATCTTGCTTAACAAGACTATTTTTTACCACATCGGAAATCTTATTATCAATATTTGTGATAGAAGTATTAACACCTGTAAACGCTTCCGTAACATTATGATAGGTCTCCCCCTGAATAAGGAAAGCTGGTTCTATACCGTTCAATACATCTGCACTACCACCAAAATATTTCGATGTATTTTGAGCGACTGTTTTAAGATTGTCAGTAACAGTTGTAACCTTCTTATCCGTAGCAAAAAGCTGTGAACCATTTACCGCTTGCGTTGATGTTTGAGAAAGTTCTCCATCTTTTACACCGGAAAGTGTTCTTTCTTGCTTATCTTTATTTACAAGGCTGATTTCAGTACCACCGGTTGCTTTACCCACAGTAATAAGACCATCTTCTCCCTCCTGCTTTACAAGGCTATTTTCTGTTACATTGTTAATCTGATTATAAATATCTGTGATAGAATTATCGACACCCTCAAAAGCATCAGCGACATTATGATGCGTTTTCTCAACAATAGTGCCATCCTCATTACGCTGAGAAACTTTGAAAGTAGGATCGCTCCACTCTCCATTCTCATAGCGAGCACCACCGCCAAAATAATTCGCAATCTTATTGCCCATCTTATAAAGTTGAGAACCATTTATTGCATCTGTTGAATCTTCTGAAATATCACCATCCGCAAGGAATTTAATCTTACTATCTGTCTTCTGTCCATTTGGTCCACGCAGTGCGACAAACGCTTTTTCCTCTTCACTCCAAAGTAACGCGTCTTGAGAAAATTTATCAAATTTATCATCAAATTTCTTGTCTACATATTGTATATGTTTATTCACATTCTTGACATTTACATCAAGTCCTTCAAGAGCCTCACCAACATTGTCAAATGTTTTCTGTACTACTGTACCATCTGCAGAAACGGTAGATAAATTATACTGTGGTCCAACAAAAACACCATTTTCAAACGAGGTATTACCACCAAAGAATTTTGCAACATCTCCAGCTATTGTATTAATTTGACTACCATTTACAGCTTCCATGGAGTCTTTGGAAATTTCACCATTTTTTACACCTGCAATGGTTCGCTCTCCCTCAGTACCTGTAATATCAATTTTCGTACCGCCTTTTTCAGCACCAATAGTGATAAGCTTCTGATCTTCTTTCCATTTAACAAGACTATTTTCTGTTACATTATTAATCTGACTATAAATATCTGTGATAGAAGTATCAACAGCAGCGAAAGCATCCGTTACATTGTCGTGTTTTGTATTCTGAACCATAAAAGTTGGTTTGATACCATTAAGTATATCTGTCTCCTCACCACCAAAAAAATCCACTATATTAGTAATATAATTAAACAGTTGATGGCCATTTATTGCTTCTGTTGAATCGGAACTGACTTTTCCAACTGCAACGCCAGAAATAATTCGATCTCTGCCTTCAGAGTTCGCAATATTGATTTCGATACCTTCTTTTTCAGCACCAATGGTAATATTTTTTTTACTTTTACTCCATTTAACAAGACTATTGTCTTCTATCTCAAACTTCATTTTATATAATTGTGAAAGATTAACAGCATCATGCTCATTGCTACCATCTGCGACTCCTGTAATTTTTGTATTGGCGGCATGAATACCACCCTTGGTCATTCTTGGGCCATCTTTGATCATGAAACCGGCATTACTCATTCTGCTGTCCCCTGTTTCTACACGACCAACTTTAATATATTCGCTTAAATCAAACTTTACTTCATTGTTATCACCTTTGGTAATTTTTATATTTGTGTTCTCACTCTCATTATTATCATCGTCTTTATGCTTAACTGCAACAAACTTTACTGTACTTCCTGCTTCAACATCTGTAGCTTCTTCATCTTCAACAGCAAGTTTCCAGCCCGTTTCCATCCCCGCTGTAAAGTCTTTCAGCTGTTTATAATTTACTGCATCAGTATCATCAGTACCAGCTTTCACTTTTGTAATCTTTTTGCCACCAGCATCAATACCTTTCATAGTTATGCTTGGACCACCATCGACAAACTTAAAGCCATCGTTGCTCATAATGCTGTTGCCTGTCGTGACACTCGTGAGCTTAAGAGTATCATTCAAAGAAAATGTAACTTTATTACTGTCTTTTGCAATTTTTATATTTTTGCTACCATCTTCATTTTCACCAGCAACAAAATCTACTGTACTCCCAGCTTTAACATCTGTAGCATTGTTACCATCAACAGAAAGTTTCCAGCCATTTTCTGCAAGTGTCCTTACCTCTTTCAGCTGTTCATAATTTACAGCATCAGTATTGCCTTCTGCCTTAGCTACTCCTGTAATTTTTTTATCACCAGCATTAATACCATTCAAAGTTATGCTTGGTCCATTACCATCAATAAACTTAAAGCCCTCATCACTCATAATGCTGTTGCCTGTCGTGACACTCGTAAGCTTAAGGTTATCATTCAAAGAAAATGTAACTTTATTACTGTCTTTTGCAATCTTTATATTTTTGCTTCCGTCCTCACCCGCATCCGCAACAAGATCTACTGTACTCCCAGCTTTAACATCTGTAGCATTGTTCCCATCAACAGAAAGTTTCCAGCCTGCTTCAGCAAGTGTTCTTACCTCCGTCAACTGCTTATAATTTACAGCATCAGTATCTTCTTCCCCTGCCGCTACCCCTTTAATCGTTTTATTACCAGCATGAATGCCATTAACAGTTATGCTCGGCCCCTCATCACCGTCAAATCTAAAGCCAGCAGCATCCATAATGCTGTCTCCTGCTGTGACAGTCATTACCTGAATATCATCAGCTAGATCAAATGTGACATTGTGATCATTATCTTTTTCGATCTTGATATTTTTTGTACCTTTATTGTCAACTGACTGAAAATTTACTGTACCATTTGGACCAATAGCCGTAGCATTTCCACCGTTAACAGCAAGCTGCCAACTCGTTTTGTTCGCGTTTTTCACCTCTTGCAACTGTTTATAATTCACTGCATCGTTAGGTTCAGACCCATCTGCTACGTTTGTGATCTTTTGCTTGGCTGCATCAATACCATCAATAGTCATGCTTGGACCATCATTACCATTAATAAAAAAGCCGTCTACAGTCATGCGTGAACCGCTTTCACCGTTAACAAAAAAGCCATCATCACTCATCGTGCTTTGGCCTGTGGTGACTTGCGTCAATTTAAGATGATCATTTAAAGTAAATTCAATTTTATGCTTATTATCTGCAGTGTTTTTTGCAATCTTTAAGTTGTCTTTTCCCGCTTCTTTTTCACTTTTCACTGAAAAATCTACGGTATTGCCTGAATTCACATCTGTCGGATCGGTATCGTTAGCAGAAAGTTTCCACCCCCCTCCCCCTGCTATGATATCTTTCATAGCTTTTAGTTGCGCCACGTTTACCGCATCGGTATCTTCACTTCCAGCTGCAACCCCTGTAATTTGTCGTGTTAGCGTACCCTTACCAATACCACCAACTTCACCAACGCTAAAAGCGCCTGTGGTGCTCTTCCATGCTATACTGGTTTTTGTTGTCCCTTTACCTGTTACAGGATCATAACCAGCAACATTCTTGTCTCTATCAGAGATAGCCCCACCACCTACAGCAACACCATCTTTAACAAGCACTTGCGAATTTACACCAATGGCAACCGAATCTTCTTTTTCAGCATAAGCTTGCGTACCTATAGCAATCGCATTTTCAGCATTCGCGATTACTTTTCTGTTAGGATTATTTTCTTCGGTTCTGTCAGAGCGCCTGCCCCCTATTGCAATAGCACCTGAAGCTTTAGCTTCAGCATCTGTACCTATAGCAATCGTATAACTCTTTTCTGCCTTTACCTTTGTACCTAAAGCAATGCTATTTGTACCTAATGCAGTTGCAAGCCCTCCAATAGAAACTGAAGATTTGCCCGATGCTTCTGAGCCTACACCCATAGCAACACTTGCTATACCACTTGCAAGTGCGGAAACACCAAAAGCTTGTGCACCCCCTGCCTTTGCTGTCGCACCTGCACCAAATACGGTTGAATAATTACCCGTCGCTGCAGATCCACAACCCGTTGCAAAAGAATAAACACCATAAGCCTCAGGCATTGCACTAACGATACCGCCAGTCGGTGTCCCCATATAACCTTTAGTGGGATCACTTAATGTCCCATCACCAGTCCAAGTAACCTTTTCAGTAGTCGTGCCATAAGGTTTACGACCTCCAAAAACTTTCTCACCAATAAATCGCTCATATTGTTGCTCTGCGGTTATTCGTTGATTATCAGCAATTCCTTGTTGTTGTTTGCCGCCACGACCAATAACGTTGTCTACACCACAGTAGTCATCATCACCAGCAAAAACAACACTCCCATGACTACCGTGTGGATATACAACACCAGTACCAGTTGTACTTTGACTCGCCCCTCCTACTATCGCAAGATTCGCCGCAAAAACAGGAGAAACACTCGATAAGAGTGTCGCCATTACCGTACTAAGAGAGACAACTTTAATTAAATTTGGTGTGGAATATTTTTTTTTCATAAGAATCTCCTCCTACAGAGTTCAACATCATCACAACGCGCGAAAACACACATGGCAAAACCCTTAGTTTGCGCACTTCAAAAACCAATAAATCAAGACAAAACTCCCCCCTACGATACCGATACTTATCCGGCATCGACCTAAAATCTCTGCAACAACATCGAATCTAGAAAAGTCCCCAACCCTTTTAGCTAGAGGGATTCAAGCTAAAAAATAAATAAAAACACAAGACTTTGAAAATATACCGTAATCTCCATTCAAAAACACTGCGATTTATCTCTTAACAAAAATAGTTTCACTAAAGAGCAATTCTACTTTTCAAATAAAGCGCATCAGAAGAATGGCAAGAGCGTAAAAATAATTTTTTATAAATTTGTAAAAATACTTCTCAATAAATTAGCTGTTCTTATACGCACAAATTTATGATTTTTTTAACTTATCGCACAATGTAATAGATAATGATTATCATGATAATCTCACTTTTTGTTGCGAGGTAAACTGTTTCAATATACTATACATCTCTTTGAAAGAAATCTGTCTTAAATATAATGATGCACGCTCTGTAAAAAGTTTTAACGTACTCATCTTATCATCTTCATAAAAAGACAAAAGCGCATCTATAAATAGTCTTTCGTTCTTCTCTCTTATATATCTGTTACCCTTCTATAGGAACAAAACATCGTCATTGTATTTTCACTATTGTATAAATTTTTTAATATCACAAACCGAAAAGAAGCTGTTTTCTAAACTCTTTCCTCTCACAGAACCCACTGTATTTTCACTGTTGTCCGTATCTTTTCTTCAACCAACAAATATTTCAGGAATGATGCTATACTCGCTTCCTTTTGAAGAAATTTTGTTTGTATTGCTACCCGTCGTTCTTTTTATGAACCGTTTTATTTTTAATCAGAACAGTCTATTGATTTATAATGATAGTTTCTCGTTTTTCAGATCGAATAAGAGACTCGAAGATCGTGAGATCTTCACATTCCAAACTTGGTTATACAGCAGAAAATCAAAAAAGTTTTATTTTTTTTAAAGGCTGTTCATTCGTATCTTATGAAATTTCTAGATGTGCTTTTCAGTTTCGATTTTACGCTTTAAATGTAATTTTAAAAGTGGCAAAGTGGCTTCGACTTCTTCTATATCATTGAGGTTTTGAATAAGCTCTTGCAATCTTCCATAAAGCTCTGCTGCTAATTCCGCAACATCTTCAGGAGAAAGTGTTATTTTTGCATCATGATAGGTCGTATAAGCTAAATGTCCAAGCTTTTTCATCAGCCCAACAGGTATCGCTTGCGGTTTAAAACCAGCTGCTTTTGCCTTTGCCATATCTGAAAACATCTCGCCATTTCCCGTTACTAGCCAATCTAATGAAACACCACAAATTTCTTGATATTTGGAGAGCGCAGAGGCTGTAGGCTCACTTATACCAATTTCATAAGTTCCTATAGAGCCAGCAGTGATACCAAGATGTTCAGCAAACTGCTTACGCTCTGTAAAACCAAGAGCGTGACGCACTTCACGAAAACGTTTTGCCAACTCAGTTTTAGGTTTTGCTTCCGGACGAGCCAAAAAAAACACTCCAAAATCAATATAATTGTTGACTAAATAACTATATTGATTTATATCTATCATTACTGCCCCTTAAAAAGAGCAGTTATCACATACATAACCCCACAAAAACGGATGTTACAGCATCCATTCAAGCAGGAGCGAAAATTATGACAATTACAAAAAATGCAATCGCCGTGGTATTTTTCTGAGCTGCGCCCCTGTAATATAACCTCGAAAAAACTCAAGCCTATCAGAGGTTATTTTCCAGAGTCAAAAACATTTGGACACAGGCCAATGAAAAAACTAAATGCGCCACTGCCAACTCTATCAGTTTGCATGCCAAGCCAATTCTTGCCAACTGCTTTCTCAAAAGTTGCAGTCATATTCTTTCAAAAGCAAAAAGCCTAATACGATTCTCTTCATTTCATGCTGTGCAATATACCACTGAAATCTTATTACAAAAATATGCAAATGCATTTCCCATAGGTTTTTATAAGGTAAAAAGTTTATCAATGTCTAAAAATCAATATAAAATAGGCAAAATAATTGGTATTCTACAAAAAACGAGATTATCACTCGTTATTAAAAAGTTAGACGTTTACAAACCCTGTTTGCTTATTTTATATATTAATGGCACTGATTTAGCTGTAACTGGCAATAGAGATTTCAGGGTGTTTGGTTTATCGTCAGAATACTCTTCCTCTACGCATATTAAAAGCCTTTTGGCAATGTATTTTAAATGCTATAAATTCTATAGTAAACACATTGCCATCCATATTTACAATTGGGCGCTTCAAAATCTTGGAGTAATAAAATCTTTAATAGGCTTTGATTTAAAAGCGCGTATTTTGCAGAAAATTGACAAAACCATGAGGTTCGTATACATGGCAATTTTAAGTGATGATAGTGGAGTGATACTTAAAAAAGCTGCATGGAAACCCGCAACGTTGAGGAATTAAGCATGACCTCTTTATGCGATAAAGAATTATCTGATACACTGGTTGGTCTTTATGACGACTATCAACGCGGTTTCGACATTGGAGAAGAGCTTAAACTGTGCGTGGATTTGGCGTTATCTCTTGAATTGGAACTCAGTATTCACCGTTTAAGTGAAACAGATGCTGTTTTAAAAAAAGAGATTGTGCAAACCTTGCATCGTCGTAGAAATACTCATTCCAATGAAGATGAAATTGATACAATTTTTCATATGGATTTTGAAAAACAAAAATAATACAATACTCTCCCCATGTAATACGATATTCCCTCATCGCTTTACTTTCTACTACGCTTAAACAAAAAACTTTCAAGAAGATTTAAAGTGTTACGTTTTCGTCTTCTTAACAACAGTGAGATGAATTAAAGAAACGCATCAATTCTTTTAGATCATTATCAAAAAATAGAGAGTATTCTCTAGCATACATCAATTTATGCTTTGTTCATTAAGCACCAACTTTTACATTTTCTCAACTCTCCTTTAAAAGAAAAATGTGAAATGTACTGCAGCGTAAATATTTATAAAATAGCGTATGTTGTCCACACTTAAATGTAATTTATTGTTTTTCATGTTTATAAAACAGCACTATGAGTATTCCAACAAACGCAACAATGCTTTGAAAAAAATATATCGATTGAGGTGATATGCTACTGTTATCGCTTGCCATAATGAGATAGACTCCGAGGATCAAGCATCCAGAGATACCATTAAAACTTGCCTGCAATCTTCCTTGGTATTCAGGATCACAAGAGAGTTGTGATAAAGAAATCGAAAGAGCCCAACTCGAAAGTCCAAATCCAATCATAAAGTAAACAGGAAAAACAACAAAATTGTGTGTATTAACAGATAGAATAGCAAGGCCAATAGCCATAAAAGCTAATAAAATGGCTAATGTTTTCCTTATGGATAAAACTTTACAAAGAAGTGGTGAAAAAAACGCACCTGTCAATACACCCATAGAATAAAGCACCTCAAATATTGCAAAGGTCCTGTTATCCGCATGTAAAACCTCTTGTATATAAGGAACGAGAATAACAGGAATGGTCATCAAAAGAGTCATAATAATCATCTGGCTTATATAAGGTACAACAAGAGCTGGATTCTGTTTAAAATAATGAAGGGATGCTGTATAATTTTCCCACCAATTTTGCTGGTTTTGTTTTTTAGATCTTCGGTTTTTAGGTACCTTCATTGCAAAATTAAATAAACCAGCAATGATAAAGAATATACCACCTATTAGAAGAGTTCCTTTTGTTCCTGCATAGGACAGTATAAATCCACTTAAGCCCATACCTACGATAGTGCCAAGTTCATAAACCATATCGATGGTTGCATTTGCATTGATGAGCTGTTCCTTCAGCACAATACTTTGAATTAAAGAAATAGCTGATGGCATATAAAAAGGGATAAAAATACCCAAAAGAGCAGATAAGACCATCAATTCAATTTCTATACCAAAATGCCAAAGCATTACCCAGCTTACAATTACCAAACCTCTCACAAGATTTGAAATAATAATCTGCGTTTTACGGTTATATTTATCTGCCAATATGCCAAAAATAGGCGCAAAAATAATGCCAGGCGTCCAAAGAAAAAGCATCATCAACGCTATACCACGGATTGAGCCCGTCTGATTGTAAGCGAGCCATGACAATGTAATATAATTTAGTCCACTTCCAAATGTAGCAAATAAGCCGCTCAAAGTAAAATAGAGAAAAGTTCTATTTTCAAATAAAGCAATGCGTTCCTTCAAATTTGAAGTGAACATAAATTATCCTCTAAAATGAATACCAGTCGATATGCATGATACATCCTGTTTAAAAACAGGCATTCTTACAATTTTTATTTTAGATCATTAAATTTAAGAAAGCAAAATTTCTTTTTTGAGGCTTTTACAATCTTTGTGCTGTTTTATGATTAATTCTTCTATGAAAACGGAACATTTATGGACAAAAACAAAATTAATATTTTATGTGCGTTTTATTCAGAAGCTACACCTTTATACATATGTGAAACAATTTTACGGTATGGAAGCTTCACTCACATTATTGTCCTTATTATTCTGTGCACTAAAATATGCTCGAGTATATTCCTCCATGTCGTTCTTCTATCACCACACTTCGTCTCTAAAAGAATAAACATACTATTATCCTCACAATAAATATTGCTAATTTTTCTACTCCCCTTCTCTAAATCTTTTAAAACAAGCCCATTACAGTTAGTTTTCTAATTAAAATATATAACGTGATATTTTTCCTGAGCAGTTAAATTATTGCAATCACATCTCTAAAGTTTCAGATTTAGAGTAAGAATACATAAAGGAGGATTTATCGTGGATAAATTGATTAATAAATGATTTTATTCATAATCAAAAAAACTTATCTATATGATGTCGTATTTGATGATGAATTAAAGAAACAGGAGTAGTTCCATCAATTGTTATAAACCGCTCATCTATTTCCGATAAAACTTTGTATACTTTGTAAATTTTTTCAATAAAAGAGAGTTTTTCTTCATATTTTAAGTTTAAACTATCCCTTTTCTGCAACCGTTCCAGTATAGTAATGGGCGGTAAATGAAGATAAAATGTAATATGAGGTCTTGGAATAGATTGATTTAATTTAACGACACTTTCAACAGAAAGCTCTTGAGCATAAAAATAAGCAAGACTAGAATAAACATATCGATCGCTAATTAATAAATTTTGCGATGACGTTAAGGAAGGTTCAATAATTTCAAGCGTATATTTGCGTCTATCTGTCGCTGATAAGAGTGCTAAAAGCAACGGATCAATTGCTTTTCCATTATCTAAGTAATCTCTAATTTCTGGATTATTTCTATACCAATAACTGGGTTGAGAAGTTCTTATTATATGTTTTTCTGTTGAGTAATGGCGAGCAATTTCTTTGAAGACCACATGGAGTTATAAACTTTTTTATCAAGATACATTTTGTCTATATACTTTCCATAAGTTAAATTGTTTTATATCTGAAATCTCTTAATGTTTAATAAGGTGTTTTTTAACTCGTCTCTAAACAGAAAAACACAATACTCCCGCATTTTGTATAACTTATTAACTTTATGATAAATGGCGGTATATAGACTTAGTTTTAAGATAATGTTATATTTTAGACAACTTAAAATGAGATTAAGTATTTGTAAAAAATATATTTTTTTGTTCACACTCCATAACCTGTCATTTTTTGACGAATTCTAGTAGAGTTTCTGAGGATTACTCCTATAGCGTCGTGTAAGTGTATAGAAATGAGTTCGATCTCAGTATATTATTGTCCCTTAAGAGCTGCTACTAGATTGCGCTCCATAGGAAGATAATGAAATCAACTCTATCTTTTCTCAAACCACTGCCCTCGCTATAAGCATTTGATATCCGATCCCGTCAAAAAGCAGCAGAGCAATTCTTGGAAAACATCGCTGAGATATTGAAATATGCCTAGCAAAAGCGTTTGAATCAAATGTTTCACTATATTTTTCGGTATATTCATAAACTGAAACTAAGAATATTATAATAAGACCTCAAACAACGACGACGCCCAAATCAGCCGTAATAAAGCCTCCTAAAACTGAACCAATAATACCTTCTCCCTATAAAAAGACTACTATGTAAAGGCTTTAATACAATACCTTAGCGCTAATGCCATAAATGTTTCTGATAGATAACGAAGTTTATTGTCACAACAACATCTAACAACGGTCAATAGAAAAACCTAAACCTTGAGTATAAATGGAGGAAATCTTAAGAGTGCAAACACAGCCCTCCCAAGAACATAGCTATACTGGTCATTTAGCGAAGAAACTCCTCATTGGAAAAGCAACTCACAAGAGATACAGTAAAAATACCAACCGCCTCCGCTCTCAGTTTCTCCAAAATTAGCTATCGCTATGAGAAACGTTATCGTTCAAATCTGTATCATGCTTCTATCGAAAAAACTTGACATGCCTAACAACATATATATTAGCTTTTTGTAAAAATGTATAATTTATAGCATGTGTATTTAACATGGGGGGATAATGTGCACAAACAACTGATGTTTCGGTTTTATGGGCTTGTTGTCCTGCTGTATCTTTCTGATATGGTTTTATTTTTAAGTAATCTTTGGAATGCTTATCGCATAACATCCTCATCGGTTTTCCTGGGCGTAACCATGGCTTTGGGCGCCCTTATGCCCTATCTTTTGAAAAAAAGCGGTCTTGTGCGCATTAAAGCCTCATTGCGGTTGGTCGATTTATACAAAAGGCGGATCATTATCTATAGCCTTCTTTTATTGATTGCTCTTTTCCATTACGCTGATTCCCCCTTTGGTTTTATCGCTGTCTCTATCTCTATCGGCTATCTCTCTTTGATTACCTTAAGCACACTCGAGACTTATAATACTAAACTAGCACTTAGTGGTTATATTAGCGCCCAAAAGGCTTCCCGCATTATGCAAACAGTGGTGCAAATTGGCGCATTTTTGGGAGCAGCACTAAGTGGTTATCTCTTAGAAGCGACCAGCCCTCGAGGGGCAGCGGCTGAAATCGGTTATAATGGTTTGATTGTGACACTTTGTGTGTTTGACATCATTATAAGCCTTATAGCCGGATATATTATATTTTGCGATGAATACAACGCTACAGATACCACAGCACTTGCAACTGGTAAGAAGCCAGCACCTACACCGCAAGCGGATGGACTCTCCCGTGAGCTTAAACTTTTATGCGTCTGCATAGGACTTATTGGCTTTCATATTTGCGCTTATAATACGCTGGCAACCATTCTTTTTCAGAGTGTGAAAAATTTTGGCTCTGAATACTATGGGCTTTGCAGTGCGGTTGCGGGCATGGGCGCTTTTTTGGCTGCTTTTATCAAAATCCCTCGTTTTGAATTTATTCTCCCAGCCCTTATGTTGAGCGTAGCTGATCTTATTTTTAGCACCACACAATCGCCCTATTTGGCTGTGGTCTTTTGCTTTTTTATTGGCTTTTCAATGAATACCATGCGAATTAATGCCCGCAAACATACGATTGAAGCGACCAAAACAGAGGCTCAAGCAGAGCTGGTGGGAAGCTATAGCGGCATGCTTTATACTCTCTCCCAGTCGGCAGGTTATGTCATTCTTGGTCTTCTTACAAGCTCTGCCCTTATGGGTCCTCAAGCAGCTGTTTATCTTCTGCCCCTTATAGGGCTAATAATCTTTATTTATGTTCTTTTCCTTTTATCACAGCGGAACAAAGTATGAGAAAACCTATTCTTATTGTCGACCCTTTCTCCACGGGTGCCCTCTATGGCCCTGCTTTGCAAAAATTAGGCTATGCTTGTTATGGTGTTGTCTCTCAACAAGCTCCTTTTTCACACTATATGCTTTCTTATCAGGGAGAGGGCATGGCAGAAGCGAAGCTTCATAGTGTAGATGAGATAAAGAAACGCTTTCCTATCGGCGCGATAGAGGCCGTGGTCGCAGGCGCCGAAGGGGGTATTTATTGTGCAGATCAATTGGCGGCTTATTATGGTTGTCTTGGGAATAACCCCTTGACTACCGATTGGCGACGGAAAAAAGCAGCGATGCAAAAACGTCTTTGTGAAAATGGTTTATCTTACATCCGATCAAAGATTCTTACAAAAAACGATTGTACTCTCGATGGTTTTGAAAGCCACAGCGGCTATGTGGTAAAGCCAAATGATTCTGCAGGGAGTGATGGTGTTTTGTTTTTCTCTAATCTTGAGGAAGTAGTAACGTGGGCCTCTGAAATCGACTGGAAGAAAAAAAATATTTTTGGCGCACCTAACGAGGCCTATTTGCTCCAAGAAAGATTGGAGGGAGAGGAATACATCGTCGATGCCGTTGTAAAGGGAGAGGCTATAAAAATATGTAGTTTGTCACGATATAAAAAAGGTATTCATAATGGAAGTACTTTTGTTTATGAAACGCTTGATGTGCTTGATTCTCAAGATCCCTCTTATGCCTCTCTTATCTCTTATGCAAAACAATGCATTCGCGCGCTGGGGATTGAATATGGACCTGCGCACATGGAAATCATGCAAACAGCTCGTGGTCCAGTGATGATCGAAGTAGGAGCCCGCCTCCACGGAGGAATTGCACCCACCTTGTTCGCGCATTGCTATGAAGATGGTTTACTTGAAAGCTCCGTTAACCTTATTGCAGGCGTGTTTTCGCAAACCCCAAGTCGCTTTAAGAAAAAAGGGCGTATTATCTTCCTTATCAACGAGATCGACGGTCATATTATAAAAGATGTTAACGTATGGCGGCAAAAGCTTCATTCTTGGGAAAATGTGGTTCATTTTACGCTTTTTTTTAAAGAAAACGAGCCCCTCCCCCTAACCATCGATTTAAATACCTGCCCAGCTATTATAGCAATTTGGGGACACAATGATGATGAATTATCAGCTTTGGAGAGGATTATTCGTAGCAATTTCTTATAAAATACAGCAATTGGGAGGAAAACATGAATTCAGAAGCGCAGTCAATTGAAAATATAGACAAGTATTAAAAATGGAAGCAAGTCATTTTTAAAGAATTCAATGCAACCATGAATAACACAATTAGGCCTTTTCTGCCTATTCGGTGTAAATGGATACTCAAAAAATATGCTTAGATTTGGGTTCTACAATAAGTTGACCGCAAAAAATATGATGGAAGACCTGATAACTTATTGCGATAATTATAAAAGTTTTGGAAAAAACACATCTTTTGTTACATTCGAGGAGCCGGCCCCATACAAAGTATCGAAGTTTATAGAGAAAAATTCTGATCTATGCTTAAAAACTTGCGAGATTTTGACAACCGAGAATGACCTAAGTATATACAAAAAATATGTACAATCGTCTATGGGAGTTCTGCTTTCATAGCGAACCTATATTCATAGTTTACAATACCCCGTCTTATATAAACAGAATTAAGTAAGTTCTATATTTATGTTAACTTTCCAGCCTAGGTGGGTTTTTTCTGATCTTCTCTCTACAGAACAAAAAGCAAAAAATGCATTCTCGTTGTAGGAAAAAAGCTTGAACCTTTTGATATTATCACAAAATCTCCTTTTTTAGGAAAATATGGCGCCCCCCAAAATAGAGAATGGACGCAATACTTCCTGCAAGATAATAATATTGAATCCCCACCTTGCCCATATCATATAATGGAGCACGATAATGACTAAATTTTCTAAAATTAAATTAAATAAAAATATCCATGATATATTCAAAATGATGCTTCCAGAGCAAGGATCAATAGAGATACAAAGAGATTTTCCAAAAAAAATACACGATTGGCATATTCACCAGGTCGATGAAACTCTCTTAATTATAGAGGGAGAGTTAGATTTTTTCTATAGCGAAAAACATATAACCTGTACACTAGGAGATATTATACATCTACCTGCCAATACAAGGCACAAATCAATTGCGGCAGATGTAGGATGCATATATGCAATTGCTACAGAAAATCTCACTATTGGAGATATTAGAGATGGGTAACCGCACGCTCTTTAATGGATTCTTTCTCATACAGGATTTTATTCTTTTACTCCTGCTTCCCATAATGCGCCCATAGATTCTGCGGAAAATAAGGCTATGAAATTTACGTCCTCTACCCAAACCAACGTAGAAACTTTTCAGAAACCGCATTTTACAGTACAAAATAGAACGTTATTCTTTAGGAATAAAAAATGGATCAAGCTTAACGGATTAAACAAAAAGGAAATAATTTTGTTTACAGCTTTATTGTCGAGCATTCACGAATGGATTCTGGTATTATCTCTATCTGAAATTCCCTACAAGCATGAAGCAGAAAAGTTATCAAGCATATTTAGTATACCTAATGAAAACTGCTATTACCATGCGTGATGGCTCTAAAATGTAGATGGATTTGAATTTTTAAATAATTTTTAACTCTTGCATCACTTTATTTCCATACTTTTTAAATAATATTCAATAACTTAAGTAAAATAAATATTTTTATTTTGGGTTTTGTTGTGTTGTTAATCTAAAGCATGTGAAGAGAATATATTAAAGAATTAAAATATTTATATATCGAAATTGAAGATGTCCTATTTTACCCAAAAAAGAACTATTATGACATAGGTGAATTTAGCTATTAATCTTTTGTTGCCAACAAGTGGTAAAATGATGCTGAATGTAGAAAAAATTGCATAAGAACCTTTAACAAAAATGATTAAAATTTAGATAGAATTACAAGGTATAAAATAGAATTTATTCCATCAACGCTGCAATTTTTTCTGGTTAATTTATTCTACCAATATCATTAAAGCTTTCTTCTAATGACATCGTCTATCATTGGAGGGAGATATATGATTGTTTTTCGAATTGTGACAGCACAGAAATTTCGTGATTTATTTTGTCCATTAAAAGATGTTTGTTAGTTGAGTAAGTTAAAAAATACATAGCATTCCGTATAATGTAGTGTGTATGTATAAAACTTCTCAGGGTGATCGTGTTATTTGGGAAAGATTTTACAGCAATTACGAGTATCTCTAGAATGAAAAGCACTGATTTTTAGAACAGAGAAAAACATTGATTATAACAGTTTATTAGGCTAAACGCAGAATATTATTCTAATAATTGATGGTTAATTGTAACGGGATAGTTTTTTGATAATCATAAAGAAAAAGGTATAGAGCGTGTTTCTTTTAGTTAAGGAAAAGTATTGCTCATTTTTCTTTCTAAAAGTAAGCAAATTCAAAGATAATTTTTTGTTCTTGTAGTGGTGAGAAAATAATTGTCGAAGTCAGTGAAGGGGAGATTCTAATAGATTGTTACAAAGTTTAATAAAAGTTGGAATACTTAAAAATTCTTAGTTCCTATGATGATTTAAGAATACCAGATTAGGATACGGAGAATTCAAGAGCTCAAAACTTTGTGATAATATTGGTTTAGAATTACATCTTGTTCATTCAGACGAGATGAGCCAATTATTATATGTCACAGAGACATATGGGTGGAAAATTTAAAAAAAGCTTATCCAGAATCTGACTTAAAGGTTATTGGAACTTTAGTAGTAAGATTGGCTTGGTCTCATGTTTCTCAAAAATTAGCAACCAATCTTGTTGTGACTAGACTAAATTTGGAAGATCTGCTCACTGAGCGTTTTTATAATATTATGAAATGATAAAAATATTAATATTTCTTCTTGTCTGGGACATGAAGCCGGTGCTATTTGTATTTATTATCCGTTGCACCATTGTCCGAAATATATTTTAAGTGGTTGTCACTTGAAATATGCCTTGGAAAATTATTTGGCAAGAGAGTGTACCTATATGTATTGGAAAGTAATTTCCTATTATTTGTCTCAATCTATGGGTACAACGTTGCCAAGTATAGAATTCATGCTGACAGATGACTTTCAAAAAATAAGTGCCTATAACGCATTTGAACTAAACTTTTATGAAAAACTGGAATTTAGTACCGAACCATATTCGACAATGGAGAAAATCATAAAATGGCTTGAGTCTCTGTTTAAGAGGGAGGAGGCTATTGCATAATTCTGTTTTTCTTATGATTGTGATTGGTTGTTTGACGAGTTTTTGTGCTAGTGGTGTATTATCTATTGGCCTTTCTTTGTTACAATTCCAAGATACAACGGGAGAAGCGTCTGCTACTTTAAATGTCGTTAATTTAATCGCAATTGGAATTTCTGGCTTATGTTTGGGAAACGTGTTGGCGCACTATCAAGGCTTTATAATTGGGTTTTATAGTCAAATTATTGGCGCTTGTTTATTGTCTTTCTTATTATTTATGAACAATCCAGTACTTATTTTATTTGTATTTTTTTTACTTTCTCTCTTGATGGGGGCTGATAACCCAAATAACAATAGTGCCTTGAATCAGCTGATTCCAGCTCCCAAACAAAAAGCTGGAATTTTTGCATTTTACACTAGTTGCTGTCAGTTTTTTGTTATTATATCCCCATTGCTTATATATTTTATAATTGCGCATTTGGGGCACAAAATAGCCATAGCCTTTATTGTATTTATCTATCTTTTGAATGCCTGCTTATGGTTTCGTATAAAGTCTATACAACAACTAAACAGAGCAAAAGAGCTATTAAAAAAGCCATCTCAAAAAGCTTATGGAGTTGGGTTCAGGTGCCTTTGGCGGATTTCTGCGTTGCGTTTTTTAACGATTAATCGTATTTTGAATAATTCTCTCTATACGGGGCCTATTGTTTTATTGCCACTTGTTCTTGCTTCTATAACATCAGATAATATAAAATTTACAGCCATTCAAAATTCTATTTTTGCTTTGTCAGCACTGGGTTTTGTGATCAATGGTCTTATCTCATCTTATTATTTACGGAAATTTCCATCTTTAATTCGTTTTTTTGTATGGGGGCACCGGCTTTTGCCGTGATCGCAATCTCTTTTGTTTTATATTTAAATTTTACTCAATATTCCCTTTATATTATGGGATTTTTATTAGGTATTGGGCAATTTTATTTTAGGGTATCGGGAATAACAATTGGACAAGCTATCACACCTAGTGAAAATTTAGCCGAGGTGATTTTGGCAGGCGATGCCAGTGTACGCATCATAACAGCTTTATTCTCTATTGTACTTTTATATGCAGGAAAATTTTTTTCATTTTCTATATTATACGTCCTGTGTGTATTTATAGGCTTTTGCGCCCCTTTATTTATTTTGCACGGACTATCTATTTACATACAAAGCTTAGAGATAAAAGAAAGCGCCGCATGAATGATGTTCAATTATTATATTACGTCAGCCTTTTTTTGATTATCGTATAGATAAAAATTTTGTACAAATATTCATGACATTAATTTTAAATAAACACATTGCGTGAGAAAAGCTGAGGTATTCGTTACCTCTCATGTGGGATAAAACGCATTTAGCGCGTTAATCAACGAAATTGCAAATAGCACTATGATCACCATTAATTCTAAAAGCTCTACCAGAAGTTAGTGATAATGGCAAAAATCCTGTGATGATATTTGAAAAGATCGTTTATACTAGATCAGGTTATCTCAAGATCGAGAGGAGAGGAGCTTAAAAAGTATAAAATTCATGGAAATTCAACAGCAATTTCTAGGTGTACATAATGATAAGCATAGATCGACGCGAACTGGTGAATTGCAAACAATAAAAAATCCTGCAAATGCTGAGCTTTTTAAACTATGTCATATCAAGCATATGAAAGTTCGTTTTAAATTAATGGCGGAGAGAGAGGGATTCGAACCCTCGATATGGTTTCCCATATACACGCGTTCCAGGCGTGCGCCTTCAACCACTCGGCCACCTCTCCAGAAGTTCGCACTATACCCAGAAAGAAATAACGTGCAAGTCTAAACTATACATTCAAAACCCAAAAAACAAATTCATTTATTAAAGTAAGAGCTTTTATCTGTTGAATAACAAGCACATCCCTTCTTTTTAAGAAAAAACTTTTTTCGTGGATAGGTTTGTAGAATACAATAATGAGAATAAAAAGATTGTCACCAGTTATAAACTTTCATGCTCATTTACGCACTTTCTGCTTCACAAAAAAATACTTCTCTTAAAATTAGCATACAGACCATAGTTTTACACAACCAAATAATTAAAATCACTTACTTATACGTCATAGGAAGGGATGGTATGTGGGGGAAGAACATTTTAAGAGAGGATAAGCGGCTCTTATGCATTTTCTTAAATAGCACGAATTTTTGCAACATTGAGAGCTGTAAAATAGCGTGATGGTATCAGTTTTCTCTTTCATAGGATTACATAATAAGCCCTATTCTAAATCCTCTATTCAATTTCACGCTTCTATATTTAGTTGATACTAAAGAAAATAAAATTCAGAAAAAAACTTTGCATTTTTAATTTAATATGTATGAATATATTTTATTTTCTAAAATGAAAAAATAGTCTCATTTTGATCAAATACAAAATCATAAAAATGCAAACCTGTTTTCATTTTTACCATATATTTTTAAATTCAGCTTTACAGTTTTCAAAATATCTAAAGTAGTCTCCATTATTTAAAAAAATTACGTATTACTTTATACTTTTGATTATCGCATTCTTTAAGCGTGATATGGTCTCATCACAAAACAGAATACTCTAAAAATACTATTTTCTTTCTCATCCACACGTTTGTAAAAAAACATCTCTTAAAGCTTGCCACATCTACCTCATACGGTATCTATGAATGGTATAAAATCTATTGGATAACATCATCTTTCCTTAAATAAAAAGTAAAAGCCAAGTACTATCACGCTATTTGTCGCCTAATGTTACAATATCTATTGCTATTTGAGAGAATGCATAAAAGGAATTTATTCTTTCTTAGAGTGTTTTTATCCATACATTACTCCTCCTTGTAATGTATAAAAGAGTAATTTTTATTAATTAAATATAGAGAAATTTAAAACGAAAAAACCCTACAATATTCAGGTTTCTCATTATGTAAAACGATAAATTACCATTATAAATTAATATACTGTATTAATGTTTTACAACACTAAAGATCTGATTAGTCTGCAAAATGCAGCTCGTTCTTTCCCCTTAATGTTCTTTATTACCTTATATCCTTGCTTAGAGCACGTACAGCTCGTGCAGTTTCACATTGTAATGCTTTTTGTGCTAAAATTTTCATATCTTCAAAACTATGAGTCTGTAAACACGCCTTTACTGGAGAAATATCGCAAGATATCATAGAAAGCTCATTAATTCCCAATCCAGTCAAAATCATTGCACCAAAAGGATCTCCAGCCATACCACCACATACACTCACCCAACACTTATGTTGTGCAGCTCCCTGAATAGTCTGATAAATCATACGCAAAACTGCTGGATCAAGGCTATCAGCTTCAGACACAAGGTACGGATTTTGCCGATCAACAGCCATTGTATACTGTGTTAGGTCATTGGTTCCAATTGAAAAAAAATCAACATGGGCGCTTAATACATCTGCCATAATGGCCGCTGCTGGAACTTCGATCATAATACCAAGTTTTAATTTTGGTGCATCAACATCGTTGCGGATTTCCTCTGCAATCTTTTTTATAGCGACAATCTCTGAAACAGACATGACCATCGGAAACACAATCCATAGATCTCCACCCTCTTTTGCCGCTCGATATAAAGCACGTAATTGAGGCACCAAAAGATCACGTCGACGTAACAAAAGCCGCGTTCCTCGAACACCTAAAAAAGGATTGTCCTCTTTAGATAAATGTAAATGCGTAACCTGTTTATCTCCACCAATATCAAGTGCACGAATAATTAATGGCTTATCTCCTACAGCTGTAATCATCGCCCGATATATATTAAATTGTAGCTCTTCATCTGGAATATATGGATTCTCTAAAAACAAAAATTCCGTGCGCATGAGTCCAACACCTTCAGCCCCTAAATCAAGCGCAACAGGAACCTGATTTGCGTAGTTGACATTAGCCATGATACGAATTCTTTGACCATCTGTCGTTTGCGCTGGTAATCTACATGCATTTATTTCACTGACACGTTTTTGCGCAACAGTATCAATATGCCTTTGAGCATCTTCAACGTCTTCAAGCGTAGGATTAAGGTAAATAAACCCGTTATCGCCATCAATAATAGCCTGAATATCAGACTGAATTGCTAAAATATCATCACCTGCAGCAACAACCATTGGAATACCAAGAGTACGCGCCAAAATAGCTGTATGAGATAATGGACCTCCCCATGCTGTTGCTAATCCTTTTACCCTTGTACAATCAAGTTGTGCTACATCAGAAGGAGAAAGGTCATTTGTAACCAGAATTACACCATGTGGAATATCATTTAAAAAGAACGATCTATAGGATGGATTGATTTCACCTAAAACACGTCGACCAACATCAACTAAATTAACAGCACGTGCTGCTAACAAAGGATTATCTACCTTAAAAAACATATCTGAAAATTGACGAACCGCTCTATCCCAAGACCAAGCGACACCATGACCTTCCGCTATAAAACGACAAGCTTGAGCTATTAAATTTTCATCTTCAAGCAAAACCATTTGCGCAGAAAAAATCGCAGCAGAATCTGCTCCCATACGCACTGTAATATCAGAAATCACAGATGCCATTTTATGTTTTGTTTTTGTAAGAGCATTTTCAAGACATGCTGCACCAGCTGCAAAATCAATTGGCTGATCTATTATGGAAATATCATTTTGCCTTAAAACAAAAATCTTACCAAATGCTAATCCTGAACTCGCTCCAACACCAGAAATGCCTTTTTGCATAGAGCGTGGATACCAACCATGAAAAGCCTTTGTTTGAGATTCCATTGCTCTCATCAGACATTTTTCACTAATACTCACTTTTTTTGCAATAGCAATGGCATCATTGAGAAGTTGTGCTCCTTCTGTAGCATCTGTAGAAAAAATCAGAACATCACCGTTTTTTGCTCCTAATTGCAATAAACCAACCAAATTTTTCATTTCAACGGTATATTGACCATGGCGAACTCTGATAGAGTTTTGAGCCTTTTTCGCAAAATCAACCCATAGAGAAGCTGGTCGTGCATGAAGACCACTTGGATAATCTAAAGTCCATTCCTGACACACCGAAAGGTCACCAATAAAAGTTTTTTCTATCTTCATCTCTTGGTCAAACAAAGTTGTAACAATTTGCTGTTTGTCCATAGTTGTTGCAAGTACTTCAAGCTGTTTTTTATCAAATAAAAGAGACGTCAATTTTTTACAAATTTCTCTATAGCGATCTGGACACGCTGCAATGGCAATAACCAAATATGCTTTCTTGCCATCCTGCCACTCAACACCAGCAGGCACCTGTATAACAGCAACAGCATCCTTGATAATTAAATCACGATTTTCAGCCATACCATGAGGAATGGCTATACCATTTCCAAGCCAAGTATTGGTTGTTTCTTCACGTGCAAGCATACTTGCCAGATAACACTTATCAACTGCACCAACCTGCACAAGCAATTCAGCAGCAGCATAAATTGCATCATTTTTATGATCAAAAGCAGCTGCAAGTTGTACAGATCTTATAGACAAGATTTCACCATCAGTAAAATCTACATTCATTGCTTCTGCTTTCTCATATCTCATCATGAATTCAAATTGCCTCACATTTGAACACCAATATCTCTGATACATTCCTTTTCAAAGCTGCATTTCCCAAAATACAAGCTATAAATACCACCACAGCTCTCTTTATATTTACAGAATATAGCTAAGTGAGGTGCTTAAATACCTCAATATAACCGATAAAACAATTAGATATTATTATCCACCTAAGTGCTTAAAACCATCATAAACAAGTCCGCCTCTTACTCTTTTACTTTACAAAGACAAAACCCCGTTTTTTACAGCACTAATCACCTGAAAAACTATGCTTTCAAAATGCTCTCATTATCCTAAGTTATCCAACATAACTTTTCACTATTCTCCCTACAAGAAAGCATCCTTCCCAATCATCCGTAACTTCAGCTAATATTTTAATTGATTCCTCAAAGTTTATTTAACCTATTATCCCTCTTTATAAGTTCATTACATAATTACAAATTGCTCCATGCAACTTATCATCTTTAAAATTCCGTGCTACCCATCTTATGATATCAAACTCTCGATATATAATATTTATATATTTTAAGCTACACCTTTACTTCAATCAATATCGCAAATACACAATGCCCTCTGTCGCACATTTGCAAAGTACGACATCCCCCCCCCAAGCACCATCACCAACTACTAAAATCAAGAAAAACTCTACAAATAAGATAAATAAAGTAAAAAATGAAAAGCAATTATTGCCTTAACCCTAGCTCTTATGCTTGTCTATTTTCAACAATACACAATAATAGTGAAATCAGAAAAAATATTCTTGAAGGGCGCTGATTGCAAGTTGGTTATTTTTATATCTTTAAACACCGTACTCCTTAAAAATATAATTTCACTCTCGATTTACCGAAAATTCCTTAATGCACGTCACTTTCAAAGTAGTTTTGACTACCTTCTTATGGATTTTTTATCCCTATGTCTTTTTAAATGAATAGCCCCACCTACCCACACTACCACCTAAAAACAGTATGACAACTCATCAATACCACAATGCCGATAAAAAGATCCATCTTTATCAAAATGATTACATCAATAATGCTCTCATTAAATTTCTCATAATTTTCTGAAAACAAACTGCTTCTCTTATAAGAAATTACTCGACGCTTCTTCATACATAAAAAGAAAGTCTCTCCTCACTGATTATTATACAGAAACTTATCAACAAACTCTATCATAATATCAATATGTTCAGTACTTAAATACTAACATAACAGCGCACAAACTTTTTCCCTCATTGAGAAAAGCCATTTCCCCGATTCTACCTTTTTATCTTCTACATTTATTATAGTACCAACGCAAAAAGGGAAAGATGAGATTCATCTTTCCCTTTGAATACTTATAAAACCACAACTACAATTCAATGAAATCCCGTTGATGGCTAGAGAGTGTTACAGATTACTCTGCTGCCTCCACCATAGGAATGACTGAAACATAGGAACGATTACCCGCTTTGCGTTGAAAAGAAACCTTTCCATTTGATAATGCAAAAAGCGTATGGTCTTTTCCAATGCCGACATTGTTTCCAGGATGCCAACGTGTACCACGCTGGCGAATAATAATATTTCCGGCAATAACGGTTTCACCACCAAATTTTTTAACGCCTAGACGTTTCGATTCTGAATCACGACCATTACGCGAGGAACCACCAGCTTTTTTATGTGCCATAGACGCTCTCCTTTAATCTTTCTTACTCTTTGATGCTACAGATGCTTTCTTCTGCGACGCAGTCTTTTTTTCAACCGTTTTTTTAGCCGTCTTCTCAACAGAAGCAGCAGCTTTTGTTTCTTTTGGTGTAGTTTCTTCTTCTTTTATAGGTTTCGCAGCAACTTTTTTAGGTTTTGAACCACCCATTAAAATTTCTAAAACACGAAGCCTCGTAAATTCTTGACGATGGCCACGCGTGCGTTTAGAATTTTGACGACGGCGCTTCTTAAATGCGATAACCTTGCGCCCACGTGCCTGTTCTAAAATCTCAGCTGTCACCAATGCATCAGCAACGACAGGGGTACCAATAACCGCATTACCTTCTTGCCCAACCATTAATATGTCATTGAATTCAACCACATCACCCGCATTTCCACTAACTTTTTCAACTTTTACCACTTGATTAGCAACAATGCGGTATTGCTTACCACCAGTTTTAATGACTGCGAACATTTTTTATCCTTCCGTTCACTCCAGCTCTTATTTAATTTCTGCCTTGAAATAAGGGAAAATAGGCTGCTTTTTATCAGTCGTAATAGATCCCAAAGAAGGATAAAACCTTCTTCAACACAAATATGCGCAGATTTCCCCACGCTTATATTTTGTATATATGAAGGAATTTCTATTCTCTGTCAATAAAGTCCCATAAAAAAGAAAAAAAGGTTGTACCAAAAACAATTGAAGGTTATCTACCCCTTATACACTCAAATAGTGCCGATTTTTGTTTCACTTTATTATGGAGAGATGGCTGAGTGGTTGAAAGCACCGCACTCGAAATGCGGCATAGGGGCAACTCTATCGGGGGTTCAAATCCCTCTCTCTCCGCCACAGTTTATAAAGCGATATTATTAAAACTGTCTTTAATCCTAGCTTTCCGGTTGTAGCTGTAGCTTGCCAGCGGGTTTTGTATATTTTGACACTAGGTTTTGTACCAATTTATTTTTTTCAAAGAGTTTTTAAGGGGTTCTCAAAGGGTCTTCAAAGACCTCTCAAAGGTCTTTATCGTTTTTGCGAATAAATTCTCATTTTTACAATTTTTGCACTTTTTTGATTTTCTGTTACATAAATCTAATCCAGATAATAAGAGAAGGCATAGTAAAATTAAAGAATTATCTCATATTTCTCTCTCATTCTACTTTTGCTTAGTTAGTACAAAACCTACTGTAAAATTATATTTATTTTGCACGTCTTGCTTGAATATGTGCTAGCAACCCTAATGTTGAACTATCACGATTATCCGCTTTACTTTCTCCACGAAGAATTGGTAGTAACTCGTTTGCTAATTCTTTACCAAGTTCAACACCCCATTGATCAAATGAATTAATATTCATTAAAATCCCTTCAACAAAAGTGCGATGTTCATAAAGCGCAATAAGACGACCGAGTGCAAAAGGTGTTAATGAATCTTGAACCAGCGTAATGCTGGGACGGTTTCCTTTAAAACTTCTATGACGTGCTAAATGGTCTGCTTCACCCTCATCAACTCCATTTTTTATCAAGATATGCCGAGCATCTTCAAGACTACGCCCCTTCATCAAGGCTTTTGATTGTGCTAAACCGTTTGCTAGCAACATCTCATACATAGAATGTAATTTTTTCTCATGCCCTTTTATAAATAAAATAAATTCTACAGGAATAATATCTGTTCCTTGATGCAGAAGCTGAAAAAAAGCATGTTGACTATTTGTTCCTGAATCCCCCCAAACAATTGGACCACTTGAAAAACTTAATGGTTTTCCATCCAGCGAGACTTGCTTACCATTTGATTCCATATCAAGCTGTTGTAAATAAGCTGGAAAATGTATTAAACGCTGTGCATAAGGAATGATCGAACGTGATGAATAACCACAAATAACACGATGCCAGAATCCTAAAAGAGCAAAACGAATAGGAATATTTTTATGCAAAGACATAGTTTTAAAATGTTGATCCATTTGCAAAGCACCATTGAGAAATTGGCGAAAATTTCCACCACCTACTGCAAACATAACAACAAGTCCAATGGCTGACCAAATTGAATAACGTCCTCCAACCCAATTCCAAAATTTAAAAACTCTTGTGGAATCTATGCCAAATTCTGCCACTTTATCAAGCGCACTTGAAACAGCAACAAAATGCGTACAAACGGCTTCTTCTCCTAAATGTGAACAAATCCACTGACGTGCAACTTGAGCATTGACCATTGTTTCAGCCGTTGTAAAAGTTTTAGAAGCAATGACAAACAGCGTTGTTGCTGGATTCAAAATAGAGAGAGTATCAGAAATATGGGCACTGTCAGCATTCGAAACAAAATGACACTGTGGACCATCATGATAAGGTTTTAAAGCATACGTGACCATTGCAGGACCAAGATCAGAACCACCAATACCAATATTGACAATATCACTTATTCTCTCGCCACTGCTTCCCTTATAGCTTCCATCACGCACCTTTTCAGAAAATCTTTCCATATCGTCAAGGACGTCTTGAATATCGCGAATAAGATTATGACCATCCAACATGAAAATTTCATCAGCAGGTAAACGTAATGCAATATGAAGAACTGAGCGTTTTTCAGTTGTATTAATCGCCTTACCAGAAAACATTGCATCACGCCGGCCTAACACATCTGCTGCGACCGCTAAATCATCTAGAAGTTGCAATGTTTTAAATGTCACACCACATTTTGAAAAATCGAAAAGAAGATCATCAAGTCTGAGAGAAAAATGGGAAAAACGCTGTTCATCTTCTACAAAATGCCGACGAATATCATAGACCCCATCCTTTGCAGCATGGTTTCTTAAAGCTTTTAATGTGGCTTCAAAAGCCATTTCATTTCGAATCGAAAAGCTATCTCCCATAAGCTTATCCTATACGGTTATTGATAATGAAATCTATGCCCAAACAATAACAAAGCAGAAAACACCTCCTTTATTGCTCGCTATTTTTACTGCTCACATAAAAATGAAAGAATATACAAAATAAAAGGATAAGATCCGAAAATGATATTTTTACAAGAATAAACTTTCAAATCTTTTCTATCATATACGTCATTTAACTTGATTGAGTTCTTTTGTTAAACGTAAATCTTCTTCTGCTTTTGGTCTTATAAAACGCCCTAAAAAAAGATAAACAACCGGTGTGACATAAAGCGTAAAAATAGTTGCTAAACCTAAGCCACCCACGATAACCCAACCTAAAGCTATACGCGCCTCTGCGCCAGCACCTTTGGCTAAAACCAAAGGAATACCTCCTAAAATGGCACAAATCATTGTCATACAAACTGGACGAAGGCGAATGTTTGCTGCTTCTTCTACGGCTTCACGCACGCTTCTTCCCTGATCACGTAATTGATCTGCAAATTCAACAATAAGAATACCATTTTTTGCCATAACACCAATTAACAAAATTAATCCAATTTGGCTGTAAATATTCAGACTCACACCACTCAATAGCATAGCAATTACAGCACAACCAATCCCTAATGGGACAGTGGCCATGATAATAAATCCTGAAATAAAGCTTTCAAACTGAGCAGCCAAAATCAATAAAATAATCAAAAAGGCAATGCCAAAAACAATCATAAAACTGGAGGATGTTTCATTAAGTGTTTCAGCTTCCCCTAAGGGAACTACATAGGTCCCTTTCGATAACAAAGGAGAAGCAATTTTCTGTACCGTTTGGTAAGCTTCCCCTAAAGCAATACCCGGAGCAAGATTTGCGCTTAAAATAACAGCACTCATGCGTTTTTCCCGTTTTAATTGGGGAGAGATAGCTTTTTCATGTAAACGCGCAATAACCGATAAAGGAACATATCGATTGTCTTTGGTCTTTAAAAAAATGTTTTCTAAATCATTAGGACTCTTCATAGAATTTTTACGCGACATCAATTTAACATCGTAAGAATGATCATCCACGTTAATAGAACCAATCTTTTTACCATCCAACATTGCTTGTAATGTATCGCCCAAATTGGTGATATCAATCCCTAAATCGGAGGCTTTTTTTCGGTTGATTTCAATGAAAAATTGCGGTTGTGTTGCATCAACAGTAAGGCGTGGGCGAATAAAACGCGGATCATCTTGTAAAGTACTCACCAGCTTATCAGCAATGGGTTGTAATGTTGCATAATCATTGCCAAGAATTGCAAACTGTAATCCTTGCCCAGTTCCTCTCACACCCAAAGAATTTCCCTGCGCAGCAAACACAAAAACTGCGGGAAACTGTTTAACTTTTTCATTAATATCTTTCACGATTTCTTGCTGACTCCGTAAACGTTTATCCCAAGATGAAAGCAATAAAATTAAAAAAGCAGTATTGGGTGAACCGCCAGCACCCGCAATAGAGTAACTGTTAGCAATCTCCCCTGCATCACGTAATGGCTGTAGACTTGCTTCAATTTGCTCTATTTGCTCGTTCAAATATTGTGTTGAAATACCTTGTGGTCCATTAATAACCAAAAAGATCACAGCTCTGTCTTCTGCTGGCGTTAATTCCTGTTGTAGCTTCGTATAGCCTCCAACACAAAGACCCGCAAAAATAAGTGAAGCAAAAACAACAGCCCAAGGCTTTTCTAAACACTTATGCAAACTGTAAGTATATGCCTTATGAAAAAAAGTACCTAATTTATATAAAAAAGCAAAATGATGGGACTCTTCCTCTTTCTCCTCAATATGTTCTTTGAGAAAACGCGAAGCCAACATGGGACAAAGCGTTAAGGCAACAACTGAAGAAAGCAAAATAGAAATTGCCAAAACAAAACCAAATTCTCTAAAAAGACCTCCAACTTGCCCAGGAAGAAAGGAAATAGGAACAAACACAGCCACTAAAGTCAATGTTGTTGCTAAAACAGCAAAAAATACTTCACGTGTTCCTATCACCGCCGCAGCCCTAGACCCTAAACCCATGTTGCGCCACCGAACAATATTCTCAAGAACAACAATAGCATCATCCACAACAAGCCCTGTTGCTAAAACAAGTCCTAAAAATGTGAGAATATTCAATGAAAATCCTACAAGATAAATAGCTGCAATGGTACCAATCAAAGCGACAGGAAGAGATACAGCAGGTATCAGTGTTGCACGAATGTCTCTGAGAAAAAGAAAAATGACTAAGATAACACTCAAAATAGCAATAACCAACGCAACTTCAACCTCATGAAGAGCGCTTTTAATAAAAATTGCATCGTCATTAATAACGTCTATATGTACAGAAGAAGGAACAATACTTTTGAGATTATCAACAACGGCTCTCACACCTTCAGAAATATTAAGAGTGTTGGATTGTGCTTTACGCACAATCCCTAATCCAATACCTGTCTTTCCATTAATACGAAGAATAACCGTTTCTATATCCGGCGATAAAGTAACATGCGCAACATCACCAAGATGCACACGAGGCTTTAAAACAACTTGTTCAAAAGATTCTGGTGTTGTTAAACGTGCAGTAGCACGCACAACTAAAGTTTGTTTAGAATTGCGTAATGATCCTACTGGCACATCCGTTGTCATATCAGCAAGAACACGTGAAATATCTGCTACAGTTAATCCATAACTGGCAAGTTTTGCTTGATCTATATCAATCTGAAAAATCTTTGTGCGAGCACTATCGACCTGTACATCACCAACACCATCAACAGCAGAAATTGCATCAACAATCTGATCGTTTACAATCGTGGTTAAATCATCAACACTCATTGTTGGTGACGTCACAACCAAATACATCATGGCAGCAGCATTCGAATCTGCTTTAATAATCAAAGGCGAATCCGCATCTTTCGGTAAAGAATAGGTAATACGGGAGAGAGCATCACGAATATCAGATGCTGCAACATTCAAATCAACACCAACATTAAAATTAATCTGCACACGGGAGCGCCCAAAAGAAGACGTTGAAGAAATCGTCTTAACACCTGAAACACGAGAAACAGCATCTTCTATAATTTTTGTAACTTCACGATCAATTGTTTCTGCCGACGCACCTGAAAACACCGTCACAATCGTTGTTACGGGAGTATCAACATCGGGTAATTCTCTTACATCAACATTTAACCATGCTGCAAATCCTGCAATGATGATCATAGCATTTAAAACAAAAGTAAAAACCGGTCTGCGAATAAATAAGGTAATGAGACCACCTTGCTCGACCTGTGACATCGGCTGTTTTGTGCTCAATTCTTGGCTCATTGTATATCCGTTCCGTAAACTACTGGTAATTGCTGTTGATGAGACTTTGGGTCATCAATCATTACTTTACTTCCTGGATAAAGCATTTGTACTCCTTGAATGACAACTTGATCACCATTTTCTAGGGGTGCTTTTACGAAAACTTGATCTGCTTTATGCTGAATAATTGATACGGGTATAGCCTCTACTTTCCCTTCTCTCACACGCCAAACGAATGACCCTTTACTATTCCATTGAACTGCAAGAGGATTAACGACAGGAAAAGAACCACCATGAAATTGCAAGGCAACAGAAAAAGACATACCAGACATGAGCGTATCTTTTTCATTATTGATTTCAACCTGAGCATGAAGTGTGCGACTTTCTGGATCAACGATATTATCAATCGCATAAATATGACCAACAAAAGATCTATCTGGCTGCGCGATTAACGTTGCCGTTACCTCATCTCCTTTATGGATGCGCGACACATACCGTTCAGGGGCCCATATATCGACCAAAATACGTTCTCTATTCTCAATACGGCCTATTACAGTATTAAGGGTCACGTTATTCCCTGCATCAACGGGCAAAATACCAACAACTCCAGGAATCGGTGCACGAATTGTTCGCCGATCGAGATCTAATTCAGCATTACGCAAAACTAAATTTGCGTTATCCAACTCTAAGCGTGCTGTAATTTCTTGAACTTCCGTTGCTGTATTGCTGGCACGTAACTTAAGAATACGCGAAAGCGTTAACGCATTATTATCACGTTGTACTTTTGCTTTTGCAGCCGCTATTTCCTCTTTTTTAGAATCAAGCTTTGCAATCACATCACCTACTTGTACTTTTGTACCCGCTGACACAAAAAGCTTATCAATAACACCTGGAGATAAAGGGGTAAGCTCGACTTCTGCAAGTGCTTGTCCACTCCCAAGAACGTTAAGTTGTTCATAAAAATCTTGAATTTTTACAAGATCAACGACAACCTTTACCGGTGGCCTTCCCATTTTTTCATTTGAAGCTTTATCCGATACTCTTGTTTTATCCACCATAGAAATGGGTTGGTCTGCACTCTTTTTTCCAGCCCAATAAGTAACCGTTAAAACAACGATTAAAAACACTAATGGAAAGCTCTTTTTTAATAACGCCATACATCCGCCCTTGCTGTGTCATGTTCATCTGAAATAGTTTTCAACAGTAATACCGGCGTTTTACACAAAAACCCAACAGCGGGTGTGTATATCTTATCCCCACCGCAAAAAACACATCTCATCTCTGCTTGACTATCTTTCATAGATTAAAACGTCAAGTTAACTATCGTTCATATTGCTTTGTATGGTCATGACAAAAAAATGTTCATATCAAAACCAACTGAAGCCATAATATATTATATCCTTTTTTAAAATATATCATAAAAAAAGAGAGATTTTTTTATGACGACTCAAGTTTCACTTGCATTTCTTTAATGAAACGATTAGGAACCCTTTGTCTTAGACAATGTAAAAAATTGAAATGTATGCACCCGTAGCTCAGCTGGATAGAGCACCAGACTACGAATCTGGGGGTCAGGAGTTCGAATCTCTTCGGGTGCGCCATCTATCAATATCTTACTTATAAAGTCAGACTTTTTAAATTCTTTATTTTGTGATTTATTTTTACCTATCTTTGTATTTTGTTATTTCATTCTGTTGTGAGTCGTTTCTTTAGCCATTTTGCTAGAATAAGATGTTATGAGTCCTTCAATTCAGCTCTAAGGTGCTTTTATTAGCTTATAATCGTAGCGATTGCATGAGTAGCGTATGTTGTTGTTTTCTTTTTTCAATCTATGCGCTTGTTTTTGGTCTCTTCCGGATTATACTCTCTACTCAGTTAGGTAATTTTTTACGTGCTTATTTCTAATTGTTTCATAACTGGATGTTTCTGGATATTTTATTCCTAGCAGTCCCATCTTAAGAGGGACTTCAGATGTGCCGCCATAAATTCCGGTTTACCACCATGTGAAACTTTTTCAGTGTGTTGTTGGAAAGAATAAATAAACTACTTCTCAAACGTACTACTATGAAACACTTATGGTATCCATTAATATCATCAGCATTTGTTGCAAACCACAGCTTCTTTTTGTAATATTTTTAATTGAATTAAACGTATTTTTACTGCTTAAAAGCAAAGTGATTCTTTTTCCTAAAAAACAATAAAACTCTTCTTGTGCTTCTTTAGCATTATCTCTTGCATGGCATATCAACGATTTCTATGATATCTTAATATTTTTCTGTTCTTTATGAATTTTTCTAATTAATCCATGGGGTACAGATCCCAAACATTAATAAAAGCTGAATTTAAAGAATTTTTCCATGCCTAAAACTGATATTGAAATTGCTCGCACTGCTAAAAAGCAACATATTATTGAAATTGCACAAAAAATTGGTATCTCACATGAAAATCTCATTCCCTATGGTCATGATAAAGCTAAAATTTCTTCTGAATACATAAAATCGCTTAATAAAAATCCAGATGGTAAACTTATCCTTGTCACAGCTATCAATCCCACACCTGCCGGAGAAGGCAAAACAACAACAACTGTTGGACTAAGTGATGCTCTTAATCTTATTGGTAAAAAAACAATAGCTACCTTGAGAGAACCATCTTTAGGTCCCTGTTTTGGTGTAAAAGGTGGTGCTGCTGGTGGTGGTTATGCACAAGTCATTCCAATGGATGACCTTAATTTACATTTTACCGGTGATTTTCATGCTATTACATCTGCTCATAATCTTCTTGCCGCAATGATAGATAATCATCTTTATTGGGGAAATACTCTAAACATTGATCCACGTCGCATTGTTTGGAAACGCGTTCTTGATATGAATGACCGTGTATTGCGCGATATTGTCATTTCATTGGGGGGCATAACAAATGGTTTTCCACGCCAAACAGGTTTTGATATTACTGTTGCATCAGAAATTATGGCGCTTCTTTGTCTCTCTGAAAATTTAGAAAACCTTACACAAAGACTCAAAAAAATTATTGTTGCTTATCGTTATGATAAAACGCCCATCACCGTTGCTGATCTCAATGCGGAAGGTGCAATGGCAGTTCTTCTCAAAGATGCTATACAACCCAATCTCGTACAGACAATTGAAAATAATCCTGTTCTCGTTCATGGAGGACCTTTTGCCAACATTGCTCATGGTTGCAATTCAGTTATAGCAACAAAAACTGCTTTAAAACTTGCTGATTATGTTGTCACAGAAGCAGGGTTTGGAGCAGATCTTGGAGCAGAAAAGTTCTTCAATATCAAATGTAGGCAAGCAGGTATTGTACCAAATGCTACAGTGATCGTCGCAACTATTCGTGCATTAAAAATGAATGGTGGTCTGGATAAAAATAACCTGACAGAAGAAAATATCACCGCTTTAGAAAAAGGAGCTGCCAATCTTTTACGACACATAAAAAATATGAAGCACTACGGTATTCCTTGTGTTGTGGCTATCAATCATTTTGACAGCGATAGCGATGCTGAAATAAAAACATTACAAAAAATAGTTGCAACAACTGGACACAAAGCTATTATCTGTAAGCATTGGGAACAAGGTGGAAAAGGCGCTATAGAACTTGCACAAGAACTCGTTACCTTGATTGAAAAGCACGATTCTGATTTTAAAGTTCTCTATCAAGATGATATTCCACTCGTTCAAAAAATTAATTGTATTATAACAAAGCTATACGGTGGACGTGGCGCCATCATCTCAGCCCCTATTCTCAAACAACTTGAAACTTGGGAAAAAGAAGGTTTTGGCGTCTACCCTATTTGTATGGCCAAAACACCTTATTCTTTTTCTTCTGATCCCAAGCAATACGGAGCTCCTGTTGATTTTGAAATTCCCATACGAGAAGTTCGTCTCTGTGCGGGAGCCGGCTTTATTGTTGTCATTTGTGGAGATGTTATGACCATGCCGGGACTACCCCATTATCCCACGGCTGAAAAAATTCATCTTGACGAAAATGATCAAATACAAGGACTTTCATAAGTTTATAATCATGAAATCTATCATTCATTATAAAAAGCATTTTATTACAAAAAAAATAGAATTTTTAAAAGCGATATAGACAAATGTCTTATTTATATGGTATAAGTTTCTGTCCTTTTGGATATGCCTTTAAAAGGACGTAGGTTTTCCTATTATTTGTGACACTGAAAAAAGCAGGATAAATAGTGCAAGTACTCGTTCGTGATAATAATGTTGATCAAGCGCTCCGCGCGTTGAAAAAAAAGATGCAGCGTGAAGGTATCTTCCGTGAAATGAAAATGCGTAGTTATTATGAGAAGCCATCTGAGAAGCGTGCTCGTGAAAAAGCTGAAGCTATTCGTCGTACACGCAAGCTTGCTCGTAAGCGTGCACAAAGAGAAGGTTTTGTTAGTAACGGACGAACTGTTGCGGTAAAGTAATATACTTTATGATATTATATAATTGCATAAGCAATAGATAGTAAGCTACTAGAAAATTTTATCTTCATAGGCGATTGCGATGAATTGCGTGTGTGTATTTTTTTGTATACAATGTTATCTAATATGTTAGTTATTTGAAAATAATAAGGTTTCTATCATAGAGGTGGTTTTTATTTCACTCTTATATTTCAAAAAATAGATAACAAACTACACTTTAGATATTTAAGCGACTTTTTCCTATGTAAATTGAGTGCGGGATGTTTTATTATCACTTCTCGCTATAATTTTTTCCTTCTGGATATCTCTTAAATAACCGCTTCTTATGTATAAATTTCATGATGAATTTCTTTTTTGTCATTAAATATTCTACATCTTTCGATCATCCTAGGTCTTTTTACAAAACAAAAACAACTATCGCCATATGCGATTGTGTGTAAGTATATGATATTAAATGCATAATCCTCTTTACCTTCAGTTATGTAACAAAACGATATAATTCCATAACTTTTATATCCCTTGATTCTGTCTCTCTAAAGGATGACGAATTTCAACCACTGCACTACAGATTCTTTTTTCTTGATAAAATTCTTCTATTCATCACTTATGTAATTACCCTCATCAGTGTATCGAATAAGCCTTTCTATTTCATTCAACTTTCTTCTATACTGAGTTAGAGAAAAGAAAATTGATAATAAACAGAGAAAACACTGTTTTTTAATATGGATGAATGTGCCTTTTATTACCATTTTTGATGGAAATGTTTTTAAAATTTAAATAACGAGTTAAAGTTTTTAACGCGGAGATTTTTTATTATAAGTAATCATTTTTCATATTAAGTAATAATTCTTAATAACATAAAATTTCTCAACACCTTCTCATATTGAATCAATGAAGATTATTTTCTTGTACATCATAAGCGGGATTCGTACGCAAATAGAATAAAAGCTATTTAAGAAAAAACAAAAAGGCTTCCTATGAACACCATAAATAATAGGAACTGCATAACATTGAAAGCTGGTAAATAGAACAATGGAGCCAGCTTATCTACTAATACGGATAAGCATTATCATGGCATAAGATTATAGCAAATTTTATAAAATGGATTATCACGAAAAAGTGTTCTGTTAGCCCTTCATATATCAATCTACTCTATAATGTTGCTCATATTTTTACGCTTAAATGTTTCATTCATCGTATTATTTGGTTCATTTAAAATTTCTTTTCAAGCTATACAATAACCCCTTCACTGAACAGTTTTTTGTTCATAATATGTATACCTATATTTTTATTTCGAAAAATAAACCCAGAAAAGAGATACAAGCTTTTGTTTTCCTTATTTTGATATTTTTGTAGCAATTTTCTCATCGTTTAGATCTCTTTAACGAGCAGTGTGTCATACTTTTTATCAGTTTCCAGTCTTATCTTTCAGATTTTAAATTTCCAATATATGATGAAATAAAGGAGTTCGGTGTGCAAAATTCTCGTTTGTTTCGCGTTTCAATACTCGCATCATGTATCTTAATAGCAACAGTCATTGTATTAGTTTCACCTCATTTGTTGCATGCACAAACATTTAATCAAAATTTAGGGCCCAGTGGTTTACCACTTCCGCGATTTGCTTCGATTAAACCCACCAGCGTTAATGTACGCGTCGGACCAGGAAGCAACTATTCTATCATTTTTACCTACAAAAAGAAGGGCTTACCTATTGAAATCATTCAAGAATATGATCAATGGCGCAAAATTCGTGATGCCGAAGGCGATGAGGGGTGGGTGTATCAATCGCTTTTATCGGGAAAGCGAACTGCTATAACTATTCCATGGCAAAAAGATAAAACTAAAAGACTAATGCTACGAAAAAATCCCACCGACAACGCAGAACTTGTGGCAGAAGTAGAACCTAATGTCATTGGTAATATCCGCCAATGTGATGGACAATGGTGCGAATTAAACATTAATAATACACGCGGATGGCTTCAACAACCCCAGTTATGGGGAATCTATCCTGATGAAAAAGTAAAAGTAAAAGGCTGGTGAATAATCAAACTCAACAAGTTTAATTTTTATTCCTCATTGAATATCCTCACTGCCTATCACAAGATTGATTTTTTGGTTTCAATCGCACGATTAAATCAACATGTGAAATTTCCATACCTTCTGGTGGCTTAGGCAAATTTCTAATAATGGGAGATTCTTCCAAATTGTAAGGAATATCAAGAATACGATTTTCACCTTCTATATAAAAATGGTAGTGATCAGAGGTATTTGTATCAAACCAAGTTTTTGAGCCTTCTACGGCAATAATCCGTAATAATCCCGCTTCCGTAAATTGATGAAGCGTATTATAAACCGTTGCTAAAGATACAGGTACACCTGCCTTCATCGCTTCCTCATAGAGCTCTTCAGCAGTAATATGACGATTTCCTTGAGAAAAAATCATATGTGCAAGTTCCAACCGCTGACGTGTTGGACGCAGACCATTTTGACGCAAACGTTTTTCTAACATAGAAATGGAATAATATTGCACAATTTTTCCACACTCTTTTGTGAACTGCTGCTCTTCATTCATATCTAAATTGTCTGCACTCACTGACATAATTACAAACCCAAATACATTCCTGCTAAATAAGATCAAAATACAAAAAAATGGGAATAGTATGGTGTAACCTTGTATTCCATTTTTAAATAATTACCTATGTAGAATACATAAAAAAAGGCTTTTGTCATTAAAAATGATATAAAATCATTTCCCTCTCTTTAAAATTTGCTCTAAAAGTAGGTTGGGAAAAGCGCAGAAATTAAAGATATATGCAAATAAATGGAGTAACAATGGCTGAACAAAAGTCTCGCTACACATATGAAGAGCTTCTAAGCTGCGCTCGCGGCGAAATGTTTGGTAGAGGTAATGCGCAATTGCCAGCACCGCCAATGTTGATGATTCATCGAATCACTCAAATTAGTGAAACTGATGGTAAATACGATAAAGGAATGGTTCGCGCCGAATTTGACATTACACCAGACATGTGGTTCTTTAATTGTCACTTTATAGGCGATCCCGTCATGCCAGGATGTCTCGGACTGGATGGTATGTGGCAATTAACAGGTTTTTTTCTTGGTTGGCTAGGCGAACCAGGTAAAGGAAGAGCAATATCAACAGGTGAAGTAAAGTTATCAGGGATGGTAACTCCACAAACCAAAATTCTTGAATATGAAATAGATTTTAAGCGTATTCGACGTGGAAATTTAGTCTTAGGAATAGCTGATGGGTGGCTAAAAGCAGATGGAGAGACTATTTATAAGGCGAACGATTTACGCGTTGCTTTATTCAAAGAAGATTGAACGTTATTTCCGTCAGAAAGAACTTTTCACTATTCTGTATGGAACGAGGAGGTATGAATGCGTCGAGTTGTTGTAACCGGAATGGGAATTGTCTCCGCAATTGGAAATAACCCTGGAGCTGTTTTAACCAGTTTACGTGAAGCAAAATCCGGAATTTCTTACGCACCTCAATATGCTGAATTAGGCTTTCGTAGCAGAGTTTATGGCAAGCCCGATATTAATATAGAAGAACTCGTAGATCGACGTGCTCTACGTTTTCATGGGCGTGGAACAGCATGGAATCATATCGCCATGGATCAAGCAATTGCTGATGCGGGTCTAGAACCGCATGAAGTATCGAACGAACACACGGGTATTATTATGGGTTCTGGAGGTGCTTCAACACATTCAATCGTAGAAGCTGCTGACATTACACGCCAAAAAGGCCCAAAACGTGTTGGACCTTTTGTTGTCCCTAAAGCGATGAGTTCTACAGCATCTGCAACATTAGCAACTTTCTTTAAAATAAAGGGGATCAATTATTCAATCTCTTCAGCTTGTGCTACCTCCAATCATTGTATTGGTAATGCTTACGAAATGATTCAATATGGTAAACAGAAGCGCATCTTTGCCGGAGGCTGTGAAGATTTGGATTGGACACTATCTGTTTTATTCGATGCCATGGGTGCTATGTCCAGCAGATATAATGACACCCCTCACAAAGCTTCACGTGCTTATGATGTTAATCGTGATGGTTTTGTCATTGCTGGAGGGGCTGGCGTTTTAGTCCTTGAAGATTTAGAACTTGCTAAAGCACGTGGTGCAAAAATCTACGGAGAAATCGTTGGATACGGTGCGACATCCGATGGACATGATATGGTTGCCCCATCAGGAGAGGGAGCAGAGCGGTGCATGCGCATGGCTCTTGCAACAATCAATAATAAAATTGATTATATCAATCCCCATGCGACAGCAACTCCTGTTGGTGATCCTCCTGAGATAGAAGCTATCCGTCGTGTCTTTGGAGCAGGTGATCAATGCCCCCCCATTTCCGCTACCAAGTCTCTAACAGGACATTCCTTGGGAGCAGCAGGTGTTCACGAAGCAATCTATACATTGTTAATGATGAATCATAATTTTATTTGTGAAAGTGCCCATATTGAAGAACTTGATCCAGCTTTTGCTGATATGCCAATCGTTCGTGAACGACGTGATCATCAACAACTGAATACCGTATTGTCGAATACTTTTGGCTTTGGCGGTACCAATGCAACGCTTGTTTTCCAACGTTATGTATAAACAAAAGCTCTTAGTAATTGAAAAAAGTACGGTCTTACGGAGAATAATATGAAAGGTTTGATGGAGGGCAAACGCGGCCTTATTATGGGAATTGCGAATGACCATTCAATTGCTTGGGGCATTGCCTGTCAGCTCGCACAAGCAGGAGCGGAATTAGCGTTGACTTATCAAGGAAATGCTTTTGGAAAACGTGTTCATCCCCTAGCAGATAAACTTGGCTGCAAATTAGTGCTAGAGTGTGACGTTGAAAAAAGTGAAAATATTGATTACGTCTTTGAGCAACTTGAAAAAGAATGGAAAACAATTGATTTTATTGTCCATGCCATTGGTTTTTCAGATAAAACTCAACTAAAAGGGCGTTACGTTGATGTTACAACACGTGAAAACTTTCAACGCACGATGGTTATTTCAGCTTATTCCTTTACTGAAATTGCCCAGCGCGCGGGTAAGCTTATGCCGAATGGAGGAGCACTTTTAACTCTTACCTATGGTGCTTCACAGCAAGTTGTGCCTAATTATAACATCATGGGTGTTGCTAAAGCAGCTTTAGAAGCTATGGTACGTTATTTAGCAGCGGACTTTGGTCCTCAAAATATTCGTGTCAATGCGATTTCCGCTGGTCCTGTTAGAACTTTAGCAGGTAATGGTATTGCAGCTGCACGGGCAATATTTTCACATCAACGCCGTAATGCCCCATTACGGCGTACCGTAGATATTCATGAAATTGGAAAATCTGCTCTTTATCTACTCTCTGACTTATCATCAGGTGTTACAGGTGAAATCCATTATGTTGATTCAGGCTATAACATCATGTCTATGCCAATACTTGAAGAACTGAAAAAAAGTGACGATTCCCAAGAAGAATAAAATTTATTTCATTGCACTAAAAAAGAAAATCAATCATGTACATAGTGCTTTAATCGGGTATTGAGTACTTTCTCAGCTATATAATAGTGTATTGACTTATAATAATATGACGTAAGGAATATGTGCAAATGTTTGTAAGAATAAGTCAATACAAAACCAGATGTACGATGCCTTGTTTCGCAAAATATTTTATAAAAGCCGGAATATTTCTTCAATCCATGGTTGATAAAGTGTGTATTTTATGACGTTATTTACCTTACTAAAGCATACGCTTTTGCCATTGCTTATAAATCAATATCCAACCCTCATGCCACCGCAGTTTGAAACAGAGATTAGAGAATTATTAAAACCCTTAGTTTCAGCTTTTGTGTAGCAAATTGAAAAAAATATTCCTACCGTTTGATTTATTCTTGAAACGCAAATACAATCTAATTTAGGATGAATATGAAGGCGTAAAGAAATCAATCATTAATCTTACTATTGTTCTTTAATGAAAGCATTGCTCTGATGTGTCAGGTAAAATAGAACACCCAAAAACACTATAGCTGTTTCTCCTTCATGCATTTTTTAAAGATATCTCTCAATGCACGCCATTCCATTTCACAATGGTACCTGTAGAACATATAAAAAATCCTTGTGAAGTACATAAAATCCTTTTTTTACCACCATTTTAATGTTTATACAGATGACAAACCGACACCGTCATTTTACTTGCCATGTTCTAATATTGAAACAACCCTTGACACTTGAGATGATTCATTAGAAGTATCTTTAATAATTTTTATCCACATACTAACCCGCTTGTGACAAGCAAACATATATTTTTAATTAACTCAATACAAAAATAAAATGAATTATTTATATAAATCAATTTTTTATCTTTATAATCACATTATTTTTCAGTTTAACTGACAGTCACAAACAAGTACAATAACATTTTTTCAATCTTAGACTTTCAAAGTTATAATTCCAAAAATCATTTCTTGCATATAAAAAACAGAATTGACATGTGAGAAAATAAAAGGCTTAAATATCTCTACTGAACAGCTTCAAGTGCCAAGAGCTGTTTCAACATTGGGGAGTAATGATGCTCGGCTTCCTCCTTCATAAACATAAAGATGGGGATGTGCACAATAGCTTTATCGGTTACACTATTCACAGTCACCGTCGCAAATTGGACTTAGGATTTTTAAGAGAGGTCTCTTTAAAACAAGCACGTGAATATATAACAGCAATCGTGTTTTTTTGGACGTTCTATTTTACCTGACACATCAGAAAAATGCTTTCATTAGAAAATGAGAAAAATAAAGGTGTGAGATAATCTCCATTATTTAAAAGATATTGCTTTAGATAGCGTAAAACTGAATTTAAAAATGATTGTAGAAATGGGAACAGATTTTCAGCTTTAAAATTTCATCTTCTTCCCAAATTAGATTGTCTTCTTGTTTTAAAGAATTACAAAAACAGAGATTCACAATATCCCTGCCCCGATATTCTTAGCTTATACGTTACATAAATAAGATGCTTCTACCTAATGAGTCTTGTACTATTCTGTTTGCAAATATCATTGTGAGATGAATTTAAGAGACAATAAAAATATCTTGTTCATTACATTACATAAACATGTGTAAGTGGAAACGATAATTTATCTTAAAAGAGATAGCTCTTAGACAAAAGCCAAAACTTTTATATTTCAGCCATGTTTCATAAAGAATCGAATGATATGAATCTATAATTTTCTGGAATATGACTGCCTTATACAACCATCAATAAAATCTATTTTATATGTCTATCATAGCATGTTTCTATTTTTTACGATTGGAATTATTAAAAAACAGGATATTATTGAATTTCGTCCTTGAGGGCGCGGCTTAGTAATGTGTTTGCCGCTTCAGTTATATTTTTACCACAATAGAGAATTTGATAAATTTGTTCTACAATGGGCATTTCTACCTCAATACGCTGCGCCAACGTATATACTTCCTTGGTATTTAAGTATCCTTCCACAACCTGACCAATTTGTTTTTCTGCTTCTTTTATATCTATTCCTTTACCAAGAAGTATTCCAAAACGGCGATTACGCGACTGATTATCAGTACATGTCAAAACCAGATCACCTAAGCCTGTCATTCCCATAAATGTGGAAAGCTCAGCACCCATAGCCTCCCCTAAACGACTGATTTCAGCTAGTCCTCGTGTGATAAGAGCTATTCGTGCATTTGCCCCAAAACCTATGCCATCTGATATTCCTGCACCAATAGCAATAACATTTTTGACTGCCCCCCCTAATTGAACACCAATCATATCTGAACTTTTATAAACTCTAAAACTTTTGTCACAATGAAAAAGTTGCTGCAATTCTTTACCAAACTCAACATCAGAAGCTGCTATCGTCATTGCAGTAGGCCAACCAATAGCTAGTTCTTGAGCAAAAGTTGGTCCAGAAAAAACAGCTAAAGGAATTTTTTCACCTAAAATCTCACGAGCAACCTCTTGTAAGAAACGTCCAGTACCATGTTCTAAACCTTTTGTAGCCCAAATAACGCGTGAATGCTGATCTAAATAAGGCTGAATATTATACAAAACTTGATGAAATACATGGCTTGGAACAGCGATTAATATATTGTGACTTGCCGTTATTGCAGTTTCAAGGGAAGCTTCAAGTAATAAATTTTCAGGAAATCGAACATCGGGTAAATATACTTGATTACAACGTTGTTCCTGTAATTCTTTGATATGTTGAGGACTATACCCCCAAAGTAAAACATTATGACCATTACGGGCAAGAGCTATCGCTAATGCAGTACCAAAAGAACCAGCACCTATAACTGTCATTGCAACGGTTTTCATTAAATTTTCTGATTATTCTCTAAATTTTTGATTTCAATTGCATATTATTATTACAATAATTTTAATGCTATCTTTAATATAAATTCTTTAAATCTAAAAATATTACTGCTTCGTAGCTTTTTTATCTCACACAATATAAAAATTTGTTTCGCACATTCTCTTTCTTTGTAGTAAATTTTACAAACATCACTTTTTGTATATTCTACAAATAGCTATTTGTCTCAAAAATTAAAGATTGGCTAAATACCCCACGGACTTTCTCTTTTAAATTAAAAGTATATTCAAAATAATGATACTCATTCCACTGATATCTTGTACTTATCTCCTGCTTTATATCCTACAAATTTCTTCTACGAAGCTGATACATGCCGCATCAGCTCCGTAGATATTTCTAACAACTACTCCACAGGAAACTGCGTATTTGGACCTTGCTCCATGGGAATTTCTGAACCAGGTGCTTGATCTACAGGAGTTTGCGTACTTAGACCCTGCCCCATAGGCATTTCTGAACCAGGTGC
>NZ_JBHIRB010000002.1:0-214348 GCF_042196845.1 Bartonella sp. AA9NXGY | reverse complement strand
CAGGAGTTTGCGTACTTAGACCCTGCCCCATAGGCATTTCTGAACCAGGTGCTTGATCTACAGGAGTTTGCGTACTTAGACCCTGCCCCATAGGCATTTCTGAACCAGGTGCTTGATCTACAGGAGTTTGCGTACTTAGACCCTGCCCCATAGGCATTTCTGAACCAGGTGCTTGATCTACAGGAGTTTGCGTACTTAGACCCTGCCCCATAGGCATTTCTGAACCAGGTGCTTGATCTACAGGAGTTTGCGTACTTAGACCCTGCCCCATAGGCATTTCTGAACCAGGTGCTTGATCTACAGGAGTTTGCGTACTTGCACCTTGCTCCATCGAAACCTCTGAGCCCTGTATCTTTTCTGGCTGTTTTCTTACGGATATATCTTTGTTTGATAACTGCTCAGACACTGAAGAATCATCTCTACTTGATATTTCCGGTTCAATAACACGTCCTGAACCACCCATCATATTATAATTCAAATGAGAAATAGCCCACCAAGTTCCCCCAATAATAACAAAAACGCAAATAGCAGCAAACCACAACGCGCTTAAATTCCACTTGGCGTCTGGACCAGAATTCAAGTGCAAAAAGAAAACAATTTGTACTATAATCTGAATAATCGCCATCCCAATAAGATACGCAACCTTTGTACTAACTGCCCAACTTTCCATCATTCCATACATCACAGGAATAAAAGAACCCAAAGTGAAAAATACAGCCAGAATAAAACCAACCAAATAGGAACCAGTACTGGGACCATGTGTTTCATTTTGCACGCTCATCACAACGCTCCTAATAGATAAACCATGGTGAAAACACCAATCCATACAATATCAAGTAAATGCCAAAAAATGGAAAGACATGCTAAACGTGTTTTATTGTTCTGATCCAAGCCATTACGACGAAGATGAAAAAACATCACAACCATCCAAAGAAGGCCAACACTTACGTGAAGTCCATGGGTGCCAACCAAAGCAAAAAATGCTGACCAATAAGCAGAGAGAATTTCCCGTCCAAAAAGCTGTAAACCTGTTGCAGGATCAATACCCGCATAAGCATTTGGATCGAAATAAAAAACCTCACTCAAAAGTTCATGAAATTCGTAAAGTTCCATACCAATGAAGCAACACCCCAATACAAAGGTAACAGCCATCCATAAACGCACACCACTGATGTTATTTTTATGTGCTTGTACCATTGCAAAGCCATAAGTGACGGATGAAAACAACAAGAAAGCAGTCTCAACCAAAACAAACTTTAAATCTATAAACTCACTGCCCGCTTTACCACCACCATAAGAAGCAGAAAATACAGCAAAACTTGAAAACAGTGTCGAAAACAGGATTAAGTCTGAAAGAATATAGACCCAAAAACCAAACGTCATTACCGAGCTACTATCGTGGTGAAGTTCATCTATAGTACTCGCGTTATTCATTGTTACAGCACTCATACTGTCACTCCTTGTTCTTTAAGAACAGCCGTAAAGGCATCTTCAGTTTTTTGCACTTCTTCAGCTGGAATATAGTAACCATGATGATCACCTGTTAATGAATGACACACAAGCGTTGCAATAAAACCAACCAGTCCAACCGCAACAAGCCACCAAATATGCCAAACAAGCGCAAAACCAACAACTAATGAGAAGAAGCCAGCAATAATTCCAGCCGATGTATTCGATGGCATATGAATTTTTGTAAATCCACTTGTCGGCCGTTGATAACCACTTTTCTTCATATTCCAATAAGCATCATCAGACTGTATCTTTGGAAGGAGGGCAAAATTATAAGAAGGAGGCGGTGAAGAGGTAAACCATTCAAGTGTACGTGCATCACCCCAAGAATCATTTAATGTTACCGGTAAGTGCCCTTTATGCTTAATACCGTACCAAATCGCCAAAACAACCTGTAGCACAAAACAAAGGATACCAAGTAAGATAATACAAGCACCCAATGCAGCAATAATAAACATCGGCTGCCAACTAGGTTCCATGTAATGCTGCAAACGACGCGTCGCCCCCATTAAACCAAGCGCATAAACGGGGAAAAAGGCAAGGTAAAAACCAATAAACCAACACCAAAAAGATGTAATACCTAGTATGCGATTTGGTTTATAACCAAAAACTTTTGGAAACCAAAATGCAATCCCTGCTAAGTACGCAAAAACCACACCTCCAATAATTGTATGATGGAAATGTGCTATCAAAAAGAGCGAATTATGAAACTGCCAATCAGCAGGAACAATAGATAATAAAACACCTGTTAATCCACCACCAACAAATGTAAAGATCATACCCATGCACCAAAGCATAGGAGGCTCAAAGCGAATCCGACCTCTATACATCGTAAGCAGCCAATTAAAAACTTTTACACCGGTTGGAACTGCAATAATCATCGTAGCAATACTAAAGAAGGTATTTACAGCTTCACCCCCACCCATTGTGAAGAAATGATGGCCCCAAACAAGAAGCGAAAGAATCAAAATAACCAACATGGCCCATATCATTGAAGTATAACCAAAGAGGCGTTTTGAAGAAAAAGTTGATACAACTTCAGAAACAATTCCAAAAGCAGGAACAACCAAAACATAAACCTCAGGATGACCAAAAACCCAAACATAGTTAATCCATACCATCGGATTTCCGCCACCAACATTGGTAAAGAAATTCATGTTCAAATAACGATCACATGCCAAGAGTGCAAATGCTACAGCCAAAACAGGATAAATGACTACAATAAGAACATTGCTGACAAAAGCACTCCAACAAAAAATAGGCATTCTCATCATTGTCATTCCAGGAGCACGCATTTTAATCATCGTTGCAATAAAATTCACTGATCCCATTGTTGTTGCAATACCAGAAAGCTGAAGTGACCATAAATAATAATCTACCCCTGTATCTGGACTCGTTTGCAATTCTGTAAAAGGTGGATACATCAACCAACCACCACGACCAAAATTCCCAACACCTAGGGATATGTTAATCAATATCGCCCCTGCAGCCGTAATCCAAAAACCTAGATTATTTGCAAAGGGAAAAGCAACATCACGTGCACCAATTTGAAGTGGTATAAGATAATTAAAAAGACCAAATAAAATAGGCGTGGCCATGAAAAAAATCATGATCGTACCATGCGCCGAAAAAATTTGATCAAAATGCTCAGGGGGCAAATAACCTGCTGTTTCACTCCCAAGAGCTAAAGCTTGATGCGTTCGCATCATAAGTGCGTCCGCAAAACCGCGAACAAGCATAATAATTCCAAGAACGATGTACATAATACCTATGCGTTTATGGTCAACCGTTGTAATCCAATTTCGCCATAGAATCCCCCACCACCCAAGTACTGTTAGAGCAATAACAGCAATTAAACCAACCAAAACAATCGCAATACATGTATACAAAACGATCGGTTCATGTGCAAGCGCATGAAAAGCACCTGCCGTAGGATCTGTAAGTCTTCCAAACATTTCTCAACCCATTTCAAATGAAATTCAAGTTTAAAAGAAACCTTTGTTAAAAGGGCTCTTTACTTTATTGACTCTGTTAAATAACATCAGGATCAAATACTGAACATAGTGCACCCCATAGCGTCTGAGCAGCAGCACGTTTCATTAAATCTTCATTACATACCGTCTTTTCATCGACACATCGATTCACAACACGATAGTAAAGCCGCTTCTCAACAGGTGCAAAATAACGAACTTCAGCATCTTTTTCCTTCGCAGCAATATCACCCATACGAGGCGCAATAGAAAGTTGACGATAAGATGAACGATCAAGTACTCGACCATTAGCCCGAGCTTTTACAATCCAATCCTCAAAATCCTGCAAAGACACAGAATGCCACTTAAACCGCATACCCGAAAAACCATCACCACTATAATTTGCTGAGGCTCCTTTGAATACTCCTTGCTCTTCAGCGACCAAATGCAACTTAGCATTCATCTGCGGCATAGCGTAAAGAACTGTACCCAATTTGGGAACCCAAAAAGCATTGACAGAATTCTCTGACGTCAATTGCAATAAAACTTGACGTCCTTCAGGCGCATAAATCTCATTAATCGATGCAACACCGTATTCAGGATAAATAAAAAGCCATTTCCAATCAAGAGCAACAGCATCAATCTGTAATGGCTTTCCTTCACCTACAACTTCCACTGGAAGAGGATTTGTAGGTTCAAGCTTATAGGTATAATAAGCTGTTAATGAACCTAAAACCATTACAATTACAACTGGAATACCCCACATCAATGCTTCAATTTTATTTGAATGTGCCCAATCAGGAGAATAGTCCGCTTTCATATTCGATGCACGATATTTTATAGCTAAAAATACCACACTCACCATAACTGGGATAACAATACAAAGCATCACCACCACACAAACAACGATCAAAATGAGCTGTTGACGTGCAACATAACCTGATGGCTGCATAACATCAATTTTACAACCAGACAAAAGCAGTGCTCCCCCTAAAATCACAAGCATTTCTAATTGTCTAACAAAGCTTTTCATCTCTATTTACCCCCGTCATACGCACTAAAAACTGTCATAAATATATACCTCACATTGTACAGATTTGAAAATAATTATCAAGAGAATAAAATGCCTATATTACTCTTATTAAACGCTTACTCTTTACCTATCACAATTTAATTGTTTTGCTTAATTGTTTTGCAATATACTCAAGTGCAAACCGATATCCATCACCTCCACACCCAGTTATAATAGCGTCTACACCTGCAGATGTATAAGAATGGTGACGAAAAGCTTCACGCTGATAAATATGAGATAAATGAACTTCTACTTTCGGCCCTGAAAACATTTTTAGGGCATCAAGAAGTGCAACAGATGTATGACTGTAAGCCGCTGGGTTAATGATCAATCCAGAACTTGCCTCTATTGCTTCTTGTATCCATGCCACTAATTGCCCTTCATAGTTACTTTGATAAAAATTTATTATAATATCATTTTTTTTTGCCCATTCTCTGCATCTTTTTTCAATATCTTCTAGAGTTTCAGTTCCATAAATTTCTGGCTCACGTTGACCTAGAAAATTTAAATTAGGACCATTTAAAATCGTTATTATCTCTGACATAGCAAGCCTTTTCTTTCAGACCTATCACTTATTAAAAAAATATTTAGCATGTTTTTACGGCAATAAAGCTCCATCCTTAATCTCAAAGAATTCTGCGCGTCCTTTTAAGTCATCAAATAAAAGACGATCTGTTCCTGTCATAAATGTTTGTACAGCTAAATCATCAAGAATATCAAATAGAGCAGCACGTCGATGCGAATCAAGATGGGCAGCCATTTCATCAAGAAGAAGAATAGGAGATCTTTCCGACATCATACCTGTTAGACGTGCATGACACAAAACTAAACCTGTTAGCAGCGCTTTTTGTTCACCTGTTGAACAAGATGTTGCTGCTCTATTTTTATCAGCATAAAAAACCTGCAAATCTGCACGATGTGGTCCTTCTAACGTCCGACCAGCAGCACGATCCATTGCGCGATTATGCCGCAATCGATCACAAAATTGTTCTTCAACTTCAGTTGCTGATATTTCACTAAGAGCTGTTTCTAAAAAACCATCAATTTGCAAAAAAGCTCGTGGAAAAGGTATCTGTGAGGGCATTTGTGTAAACATGTCATTTAAAAGACGAATAACATCAACACGCGCCGCAGAAATAGCTGTCGCCAATTCTGCCATTTGCTTTTCTAAAGCATCAAACCAAGCACAATCTTCATTTCCATCTAAAAACAAACGATTACGTGCGCGCATAGCTCTATCATAATCGGCTATGCGGCGCCTATGCAAGGGATCAATCGCCAAAACCATACGGTCCAAAAAACTACGGCGCTCAAGTGAAGGACCTGTAAAAAGACCATCCATAGACGGTGTTAGGACACTAATATGACAATAATCTGTTAGGCAATCACTCGACTCATTCACACCATTAATATGGACCTTTCGACTGTTATCGCTAACCTCAAAAGCTGTACCAATCTTTACTTCACCATAAAGAGCGCATTCAAGACGCGCAAATACAACAAATCCTCCACCACCACCATCTACAAAACTAACGTCAGAATAAACAGCACGCCGCAAACCACGACCAGGAGAAAGAAAAGATAACGCCTCTAAAAGATTCGTCTTACCAGCACCATTATGGCCAGTAAAAACCACATGCTGACCAGAAAAATGAATATTGAAAAAAGAATAATTGCGATAACGTAAAAGCTTCAGCTGCCTCACTGCCACTTTGTGCACATGACTGGCCATGCATTGCAAAACAACGGCCCCTAAACGCGAATAGGCATCAGTACATAGAGCACATCCGCATCATCATTATCACGAATCAGAGCTGGTGCTCCAGCCTCAGCCAACATAAAAACCATCTCATCACTTGAAAGCTGCCCAGCAATATCCAAAAGATAACGTGAATTAAATCCTATCTCAAGCGGTTCAGATGCATAAGTTACTGATAATTGATCTTCTGCACTGCCCGAATCTGGGCTATTAACAACAAGCCTTAACTGTCCATGCTCAATCGTTAATTTAACTGCACGCCCCCGATCACTTGAAATCGTTGAAACACGATCAACTGCAGAAGAAAAGTCCTGCCTATTAACAATTAATTCTTTATCATTTCCAAGAGGGATAACACGTTGATAATCTGGAAATGTTCCATCAATTAATTTTGATGTAAAAATCACAGAGCCTATAGAAAAACGAATTTTTGTCTCCGAAAGCTCTATACATACATCGCTATCATTTTCTTCTGAAAGAAGTTTTTGCAATTCTCCTACAGCTTTACGGGGAACAATAACACCAGGCATTCCCTCAACTCCCGAAGGAGCTTCCATCTCAACTTGTGCCAAACGATGACCATCAGTTGCAACCAAACGCAATTTCAAAACACCATCATTAATAATATGGAAATAAATACCATTAAGATAATAACGGGTTTCTTCAGTAGAAATGGCAAATTGTGTACAATCAAGTAAATGTTTTAAGCCTGATGCCGATAAAGAAAAACGATAACCAAATTGCCCAGGAAGCGACTCTGGAAAGTCTGCCTTCGGAAGACATTGAAGCTGAAAATGTGCACAACCCGAAACAACGGACATTGTACCTGCTTGATTCTCATCGAGGGATAATACAACTTCATTGCTATCAGGAAGTTTTCGAATGATATCATAGAGCAAATGTGCCGGAACAGTTGTTGCTCCAGCTTGTTTAACATTAACTGCAAAAGATTCCATAACCTCTAAATCAAGGTCTGTTGCTTTTAACTGTACACGGCCATTTTCTGCATCAATCAACACATTCGATAAAATAGGAACAGTATTACGGCGCTCTACCACACGGTGAACCCGACCAAGAGACTTGAGAAATTGACTGCGATCAACTGTAATACGCATAAAAGCCCCGTATGATTTACTAAAAACTATAAGAATTCCTTAGAACTAAAGAATAGATCCCTTTAGAGAATCGCATGCTAGAGTTTATTAAACCTCTCTTAAAATGGCAAGTCACTCCTGCATAAGAAAAAATAAATCTTTTCATTAAATTCTTTAAAGTCTCTCCAAAGAAAGAAACGATAAACACTATACAGCCTGTTCTCCAATCAACCGCTTAAGCAACTCAAGTTCCTTAGCCAAGGTCTGATCACCACAAACCAAATCTTCAATTTTACGCACAGCGTGTAAAACTGTTGTATGATCACGCCCACCAAAACGGCGCCCAATTTCTGGTAATGAGCGAGGAGTTAATACTTTTGCTAAATACATTGCAACTTGCCGTGGCTTCACAACCGTACGTGTTCGACGATTAGATAACAAGTCCTGTTTAGAAACATTATAATGGCGTGCTACCGTACGCTGAATTTCTTCAATCCGAATACGCTTAGGTTCACCAGGACGTGTCAAATGACCTAATAATTCATCAATCCGCTCTAAAGATAAATCAGACTCAAAAGATTGACGAAACAAGAGCTGATTAAACGCACCTTCAATATCACGCCCCGACCCTAAAACCGTTTTCGCAATATATTCCAAGATATCATCAGAAATTGATACCATGCCATCATCTTGTTGTGCCACCTTCAACCGCTGGCGCAACATTTGCAAACGCATTTCATAATCTGGCGCTTCAATTTCAAGAGCTACCCCTCCCTGAAGACGAGAGCGAACGCGAAGATCAAGCGATTCTAATTCTGCTGGTGGACGATCTGCAGCGACAACAACCTGTTTTGCACTATCAAGTAACATATTAAGCAAATGGCAAAACTCATGTTGTATCGACTTACCCTGCAAAAACTGCATATCATCAATAATCAAAAGGTCGATATCACGAAGCTGTTCTTTAAAAGAAAGAGCATCATTATCACGAATAGCTGTTGCAAAACGCCACATAAAATATTCAGCAGTTAAATAAATAACGCGCGCAGACGTTAAACGCTTCAATGCAGAAGCAGCAATCGCTTGAAGCAAATGTGTTTTTCCTAAACCAACAGATGCGTGAATAAAAAGAGGATTAAAACGTAAGGCACTTTTATGCCCCTCTGCAATGGAACGCGCAGCTGCTAAAGCAACACGATTAGAAGCCCCCTCAACAAAACTTTCAAAAGTATAGCGAGAATCAAGTGGAGATCCAAAAACTCCCGTTTGAGAATTCTTAACTGAATGCTCTGCGCAACTTTCAACAAAAGATGAAGTCGCCTGCTCCTCTAGCACAACAGGAGGAACACTTCTTTTACAAACGACATCTCTTGAAACGCGTTCCATACCACGAACAATAACTTCAACACGAAGAATTGCTGAATTCTCTTGTTTCCATAAATGAGTCAAAAGAGAACCATAGTGATTATTAATCCATGAACGTAAAAAAGCAGTAGGAACAGAAAGCTTTACAAGAGTATGACTATATTCAGCAAGCTTCACACGTCCAAACCAACTGGTATAAGCCTCAACACCAACCTGCACCTTTAATTGCGCCATAACACGTATAAAAGCCGCCGCACTTTCCTCCTCTGAAACAATAGAATGCCCTATAGAAGCATTTCTACAAACGTTCTCATCACTTTCCGTCATCCTATTCTTTATTATGTTCTCTGCCGACAGGATATTTACCGAAACCCTTTTAAAGGAACTAGCTTTAGAGTTCAATTTATCCACCATCTTCCATCCTGATAAAAATAAAATTTTGTCCTGCCAAACAACTAAAATAAATCTAGCGAAGGCAAAACGCCCTACCCCAAATAAGATTACTCACCCTCCCCTAGGATAGCCTCATCACAACCCTACTAACAAAGATGACCAATAAGATTTACTTGCACTCATGATATGACCCACCCTTCTAAAATGGTAAACATATCCATTAAGAAAACTAAAAAACCGTCAGAAAACCTCTCCAACACAAAAATTTCGAAAAGCCTAAATCAAAACATCTTGTATTCAACAAAATACAGAATAATGCGCTGATGTGACCCCTTCATGCTTCTTAGTCTTCATAAGAACCATACAAAACAGCAGAGGTAAAATGCAAGAGGTCAAAATAAAATCAAAAAACCCAAAAAAAATGCTTATATTAATGAGGACTGAAAAAAATATTGATTCAATTCATTTTTTTTCTCTAAATTTACCAATAATTAAAGAATCTCTTCAGATTTAAAAAAAAAAATAAAATGCTTGACAAAAAAGACTCTGTACAAATCCACAAAGCTTGTGGATAACCATACCTCCCCTTATAAACTTTCTCTCCTTTTTCAAGTGGAGAATCATTATCGATTCTTATTTTTAATAGAAACTTTTTGAAATAATAAACAAAAAGCCAGCATCCTCATGGATACTGGCTTTGTTCTCAATTAAAGGAGAAAAGCTTAAACGCTGAGAGCCTTCAAACGTTTAGCTAAACGTGATACTTTCCTCGCAGCAGCATTTTTATGAAAAACCCCTTTAGAAACTGCACGCATAATTTCAGGCTCAAAATTCTTAAAAGCAATCTCTGCAGATGCCTTATCGCCACCCGCTAAAGCGTCATCAAACTTACGTATAAAAGTACGAACGCGTGAACGGCGGGCCTTATTAACCTGTGTGCGCGCCGCAACCTTGCGCACCGCTTTTCGAGCAGAAGGTGTATTCGCCATAAATATAATCTCTCTTTCAACACCTTGGTAAAATGAGTCTCAATAACAACTCTACCAATATAAATAAATCCAACTCAAGCAAAACTATAAAGCTGCCTATAACCGTGTGGGTTATAGCGCAATCCTAAAGCTAACGTCAATTAGATTTTCAAAGATAGCCATAAAAAAACGAAGCCAAACTCTTTGATCCGCAACTTTATAGCTTAATAATAGATATTCCTTAACAAACAAAAGAATTTAAACGGCTAACTTACGCAAGACATATTGCAAAATTCCACCATGATGCAAATAATCTAGCTCATCTTCAGTATCAACACGGCATAATAATGGAACAGTTTTTACCGTACCATCAGAAAAAGTAATTTTCGCTACAGTCTTTTGACGAGGTTTCAAGTTATGAATCCCTTCAATTGTCACCTGTTCATCTCCCTTTAAGCCTAAAGATTTCCAACTTAGCCCCTCCTCAAAGACAAAAGGGACAACGCCCATACCAACAAGATTAGAGCGATGAATCCTTTCAAAAGACTGCACAATCACTGCTTTGACACCAAGAAGATTGGTCCCCTTGGCAGCCCAATCGCGGGATGATCCATTACCATATTCAATACCTGCAAAAACAACGAGTGGAATACCTTCTTGTTTATACGCCATTGCTGCATCGTAAATGGTTTGTTCTACCGCTGACGGATAATGAACCGTATAACCTCCTTCTCGACCATTTTCCCCTAACATGAAATTACGAATGCGAATATTGGCAAAGGTCCCACGTACCATAACTTCATGATTCCCACGACGCGTTCCATACTGATTAAAATCAGCCACTTTAACACCATGATTCATTAAATATTTTCCGGCAGGAGAAGCTGCTTTAATAGAACCAGCAGGAGAAATATGATCCGTTGTGATTTTATCACCAAATAAACCTAAAATCCGTGCATCTCTAATATCTGGTAAGATATCAGGTGTTTTCTGCATATCATCGAAATAAGGTGGATTGCGTACATAGGTGGATTGCTCATCCCAAGAATAGGTAGAACCCGTAGGAATCTGAACTTTTTGCCAATTTTCATCTCCCTTAAAAACATCTGCATACTTTTCGGCAAAAACCTTACGCGTGACATTTTTTTCGATAAATTCCTGTATTTCTTGAGAAGTTGGCCAAATATCTCTCAAATAAATGGGGTGGCCATTTGTATCTTCACCAAGAGGCTCCTTAGTTAAATCTTTACACACCGTCCCGATGAGCGCATGTGCAACAACTAACGGTGGTGACGCTAAATAATTCGCTTGCACATCAGGGGAAACACGCCCTTCAAAATTACGATTTCCTGAAAGAACTGCAGATGCAATTATACCATTGTCATTAATCGTTTTGGAAATAGCTGGATGCAAAGGACCAGAATTCCCAATACATGTTGTGCACCCAAATCCTACTAAGTTAAATCCTAATGCATCTAAATCTTTTTGCAGACCCGAATTTTGAAGGTAAGCTTCAACGACTTGTGAACCAGGTGCAAGAGAAGTTTTTACCCATGGTTTGCTCTTGAGACCCTTTGCCACAGCATTTCGTGCCAAAAGGCCCGCTGCAATAAGAACACTTGGATTCGATGTATTCGTACACGACGTAATCGCAGCGATCACCACATCACCGTGACCAAGCGTATATTCTTCACCCTCAACCTGATAACGCTTATCTTGTCCAGAAGTCTTCTTATAGTCTTCGACCAATGCCTTCTCAAAACCCTGCCCAACATTTTCCAATGCAATACGTCCTTCAGGACGTTTAGGACCAGCCATAGAAGGGACAACGGTTCCCATATCTAATTCAATTGTATCACTAAAAATGGGATGAGCCACCATTTCATCATGCCACATCCCTTGTGCTTTGGTGTAAGCCTCCACTAAGGCAATCCGACTTTCATCACGCCCTGTCATATTGAGATAACGCACTGTCTCCTTATCAATTGGGAAAAAACCACACGTTGCTCCATATTCAGGTGCCATATTTCCAATCGTTGCCCGATCAGCAAGCGTCATATGCTCCAAACCAGGACCAAAAAACTCAACAAATTTACCGACAACACCCTTCCGACGTAGCATTTGGGTCACCGTTAATACGAGATCGGTGGCTGTTACACCTTCCTTAAGTTTACCTGTTAGACGAAAACCAATCACTTCAGGTAACAACATAGAAACAGGTTGGCCTAACATTGCTGCTTCTGCTTCAATACCACCAACACCCCAACCTAAAACCCCTAAACCATTTACCATAGTCGTATGCGAATCAGTTCCCACACAGGTGTCAGGATAAATCGTCTCACAGCCCTCTTCATTCTTCATCCATACACATTGTGCTAAATATTCTAAGTTAACCTGATGACAAATCCCTGTTCCTGGAGGAACAACGCGAAAATTTTGAAAGGCTTGTTGCCCCCATTTAAGGAAACGATAGCGTTCACCATTGCGTTCATATTCATGCTCAACGTTTTCCTTAAAAGCCATGGAATTGCCAAAAGCATCAACAATAACTGAGTGATCAATGATGAGATCAACGGGAATGAGAGGATTAATTTTTTCAGCGTTACCGCCAAGTTTAACCATAGCATCACGCATTGCAGAAAGATCAACAACTGCTGGAACACCTGTAAAATCCTGCATAAGAACACGTGCAGGACGGTAAGCAATTTCTGCCCCAGCGCTCCCTTTGTCGTTTAACCACTTAGCAACGTTGAAGATATCCTCTTTTTTAACTGTGCGACCATCTTCGAATCGCAATAAATTTTCGAGAATAACTTTCATCGAAAACGGTAAACGAGAAACACCTTCAAGTCCGTTCTTCTCCGCTTCAATCAAGCTATAATAAGTATATTCTTTGCCACCAACATTTAATACTCTACGACAATTAAAGCTATCAATTTGAGTCATGACTGTCCACCCTCATACTATAACCACCCAATTTCCAGGAATGAACAACACAAACTACGAGTCAAGGTCGCAGCTTGAGCGCAGACGCAATTACCTCCGCCATCCATTTCCCCCTCCACCCTCTAGGCATAATGCGGAAATCAGCGCCAGAAACCATTTTACACCAGATATTGATGTAAGGTATCCCTTATAGAACTATTTCTAGAACTATTCTAGGTACAATTGCATAAAAAATGTGTTTTTTATTCTATAATGCAATAAAGAATATGAAAATAAAAACAAAATAGGCAATCACATGGTGTTATCAGGCAAAGATTTAGCCGCTTACAGAAACGAGGAAATTCTGTTTCAAGGTCTTTCTTTTTGTTTATTTTCACAGCAACTTATGACAATCACCGGTCCTAATGGTATCGGAAAGTCTACATTACTCCGAATCATTGTCGGTCTTCTTGAGGCTGCTGAAGGTCATATAATACTTAAAGACCATGATCAAATATACCCTGTTGCAACTGCTTGTCATTATCTTGGTCCTCAAAATGCTATGAAACCTCTCTTATCTGTCATTGATAATTTGCAATTTTGGGCAGATTTTTACGGTCAACATTTACGTTTTGCGCATGAAGCTCTTGCCGATATTGGTCTTTCTAACCTTGAACATTTACCCTTTAACGCTCTGTCAACTGGACAACAAAGACGCGTAGCTATTGCTCGCCTTTTGCTCTCCTATCGTCCTCTTTGGATTTTAGATGAACCAATATCTGGGCTTGATAACCATGCTCAAAAACTCCTCGCTCGTATTTTCCAGCGTCATCTCAATCAAGGTGGTATGATTATCGCTGCAACTCATAATTCCATAGGCATTCCAGAAAACCATAAAATCGCTCTGGAAAAATTTTTACCTCTCTAGGAGAGAATAAAATGAAAGCACTGTTCTGGCGTGATCTTAAACTATTATTAGCGCTACAAGCCACTTCACTAACAGGATTATTGTTTTTTATCGCTGTTGTTGTCATAACCCCCTTTGCCATTGGACCAGATCCCAAAACTCTTGCACAAATAGGACCAGGTATATTGTGGTTTGGAGCCCTTCTTGCAGGACTCCTCAATCTGAACAAACTTTTCCAAATCGATCGCGATGATGGTAATCTCGACCAATTTATCCTTTCAGGAAAAAGACAAAGTTTTACACTAATTGTCTTTACAAAATGTCTTGCCCATTGGGTAGGAACAATGCTTCCTCTTATTTTTGCCACACCTATTTTAGCCCTCATGCTCCATTTAGATGTAGTAATAACTTTTACAACAATACTTACCCTTTTATGCGGAACACCAGCTATTATTTTTATTGGTGCTATAGGCGCTGCACTCGCAACCTCATTGTTGCACAGTACTTTGCTTATTTTTATCATTATCTTGCCGTGGATCATTCCAATTATGATTTTTGGTGTTTCCGCTGCTACAGCCCCAATAAACCCAAATACCTCTTTTCTCACTTCTCTAGCTCTTCTCAGCGCTTTTTCACTTCTTTTGAGTCTCTTTAGCTCTTTTGTTGCTGCGATAACGCTTAAACTTTTATCAGAATAATAAAAGATGATTGCCGCATAGCAAAACTCTGCCTATTATGAATTTTATGAATAAACTATCTCGTACATATAAAATCAGGTTACTCCCTGCAAGTTTCACCCTTTTCATGAAAATAAGCAGAGTCGTCTTACCTTGGTTGGCCGGCATAACATTGTGTTTCCTTATCTTAGGGCTTATTCTAGTGATGCATTCCCCTGATGACTATCAACAAGGCATTACTGTTAAGATTATGTACCTTCATGTACCCTTTGCGTGGTTGTCTACATTCTGCTATGTAACGATGAGTGCAGCGGCTTTAGGAAATCTGATTTGGAAATATCATCTTGCTGATGTAGCACTTAAATGTGGAGCGCCTATTGGGGCAATTTTTACCGCCTTGGCTCTCATGACAGGAGCGCTTTGGGGGCGACCTACATGGGGAACATGGTGGGTCTGGGATGCACGATTAACATCAGTTTTAATTCTGCTTTTTATCTATCTCTCCATTATCCTGCTTGGGCGTGCTTTTGACAACCAAGTAAAAGCCGCTCGTGCTACTGCAATTCTTACACTTGTTGGATTTGTTAATATCCCTGTTATTAAATTTTCCGTTAATTGGTGGAATACATTGCATCAACCAGCATCATTGTTACGTGCTGGAGGATCAACAATCGACAATGCTATGTTATGGCCCCTTATAACAATGCTCTTTTGTTTCATCTTTATGTTTATTGCTCTTTATTTGATGGCTATGCGAAATGAAATCAATCGTCATTATATCCGAATACTTCAGATTAAAAAATCCCGTCGTGCACAACAACAGGACGCTTCATCATGCTCGACCTAAATGGCATCCACGGCGGACTTTTAGGAAATCTATCTCAGAAAATTGATTTTTTCCTGAGCACCCTTAAACACGAGCAAATTGTTGTTTTAAGCTATGTGCTTTCTGCAATATCCCTCTTATGTCTTATTGGATATATTCTTTGCACAGCCCTCTACCAAAAAAAAATTCTCCAACAGCTAAACAAAAAAGAGCTGTCACAAAAAGAAAAGTATAATGAAAAACATCCCTCCAAAACTTAAAAAAAATATATCTTTGCCTGTTCTGCTTGTTTTTTTTGGACCATTTGTGCTTTTTCTTCTTCTCATGATGTTTTTTTTCAACTTTATGGATAAAAAACACCTTCAAGATTCTTCTCTTCTCCCAAACGCATTAGCTGAAAAACCTGCTCCCAATATTTATCTTCCTCTTCTTGATAAAGAAAGTTATCTCAATTCAAAACAGTTTAAAGGACGTGTCACATTGGTCAATTTTTGGGGTTCTTGGTGTTTGCCCTGTCGCGAAGAGCATCCTATTCTTATGCAAATTGCACAAGATAAACGTTTTGATCTGATTGGTATTAATTACAAAGACAATAAAACAAACGCCCTGCGCTTTTTAAACAGTTTTGGTAATCCTTTTAAATTTATTGGCTTTGATGTTTCAGGATATACAGCCATTGATTGGGGAATATATGGACCTCCAGAAACCTTTCTCTTGAATAAAGAGAGCATCATTATTGCCAAACATGTTGGTCCCTTAACATGGCAAATTTATCAAAAAAAAATTCTACCAAAAATTGAACAAGCGATTATGACAGAAGAAAAATAATGCAGGTTTGTAAAAACATAACGTTTTATCATGCTATGTATGCTATTTTATTTATACGGACCATCATTCTTCTTAGAAAAATTTTACAAGAGCATTACCATTGTTGATTCAAAAACATGTGTAAAGAAATATCTGTTTGGGAGCTTTATTTTTGATTATTTGGACAAAACAATATTGCTATAGAACCATCGTTAGCTTAGTGACAGCAACCAACTATTGTTTTCAAAATCATATAGTATTTTTTCTCCGCTTTTTTATCTGAAATACACATTGTTATGAGGGGACTTCACCACTATTCTCATCTTTATAAAATAATAAATCTGCTCTTTTGCAGCGTCATTGTTATATTTATTCCCATTACACTTATCTGTTCGTAATAGACTCCATAAAGTCTATATTGAATCTATACATTCTTATTCTCTCGATAATTTCCCTTATGATTATAACTAATAAGCTTTATTGAGTCTTAATAAGATAAATTCGAGTAAGAAAATATGACTACAATCAAAAAGTCTCATTTAACAGAGAAGATAAGTTATGAGTACATACTCAATTTATCAATGAAAATTATAAAAGAATTCATTGTAAGAAATAAACTTTTGAGATGTAAAAAGTACAAAAGAAGCTTTTTCGAGAGGAGAAAATATATTTTACAGAGAACTCTTTTTTAAGCACTCTATGACGTAATTACCGATCTCAACAGAACGATCACTCGTATACACTAAAAAAACTCTAAGACAAGAAATATTCTAGAAGTTCATATGAGCTTATGCGTAAACTTTTATGACGCAAATAAAATAGGCTTTTGTTGCAATCATCATTTTTTATGAAAAATATTTGATTATGTTTTTTCTTCTAAAAATTCTTGCGGTGTAAAACAATATGTTTTTGAGCAAAATTCACATGTGACTGAAATATATTTATTTTTAACCATTTTATTGCGTTCATCAATAGAAAAGCCTTCTAGGATTCCTTTAATTTTTTCGTGTGAACAAGAACATTGATCGACAAGAGAAAAAGGGTTAAAAACTCTAATACCTTGTTCATGAAAAAGACGGAACAAGAGCTGTTTACTACCGACTTGGGGATCTGTTAATTCTGAACTTTCAATCGTTGCCATGAGTATTTTAGCTTCCTGCCATTGGTTATCCAATTGGGTATGAGTTTTCGTTTCTTCTCGCTTTTGATGAGGGGCATCTATTTTATGATGAGACGATTCTTGGGGTAAAAGTTGGATCAAAATACCTCCAGCTCGCCAGCTTTTCTGCTGTTTTCCTTGTTGGTCACGATTAATTAATATAGCAACAGCCAGACGGATATCGGTAGGAATTTGTTCTGATTGATCAAAATAAATACGAGAAGCTTCTTGTAAATTTGATCCATCTAATGCAACTATCCCTTGATAGGGTTGCATATGGGGACCTTGATCAATTGTGAAAGCTAAAGTGCCTTTTCCTAAAAGTGTTTCTGAAGAGGTTTGACCATTGTCTATGGCTTGTTTAAGCTGTTCTTTATCAAAACGAGCGTATCCACGTAAACTTGAAGGAGGCAAAAAATCGCACACCAACATATTAACTGGTCCATCGGAATGAGTTTGTAAAATAAATTTTCCCGTAAGTTTTAGAGAAGTTCCAAACAGAACCGTTAAAAGTAAAGCTTCTGCTAGAAGATAAGAAACCGGTTCAGGGTATTGATGTCTGTTAAGAATAGAATTTAAAGTTTCCCCAAGTTGTACGGCACGTCCACGGATATCAAGTTCTTCAACTTGAAAGGGAATAACACTATCATCTTCATGCAAGAAGTTGTTGTTGAGAGAGGCTTCATCTTTAGCTTGTTCACTCATAGCTTTGCCTTTTTTATATAATTTGTTGTAGGGAGGCTATTGTGGAGAGAAAAACGCATCTTGTAAACACCAAGAAAGAATTGCTTTTTGAGCATGAAGACGATTTTCAGCCTCATCGAAAACAACGGAGTGCGGTCCATCAATCACAGAATCAACCACTTCTTCACCACGATGAGCAGGAAGACAATGCATAAAAAGAGCATCAGATTTTGCTAATTTCATGAGAGATTCATTGACTTGATAAGGCTGAAAAATAGAATGACTGCGAGCACGAAATTCTTGTCCCATGGAGACCCATGTATCGGTCATAATACAATCAGCATCTTGAGCCGCTTTTTGGGGATCATGGGTTAGCATAAGATGTGCTCCCCGCTCACGTGCCCAATGTACAAATTGTTCCTGTGGTTCACTGCCCTTTGGTGTGGCAATACGCAAATGAAAACCAAAAAGAGCTGCAGCTTCAATTAAGGAATGAAGCACATTATTACCATCCCCCATCCACGCAAATATTTTGCTAGCAATTGGCCCCCGATGCTCCTCATAGGTTAAGATATCTGCTAGAATTTGGCAAGGATGTGTATCATCTGTAAGGGCATTAATGACAGGAATTTGTGCATATTGTGCCAATTCGAGCATACGTTGGTGTTTCGTTGTTCGCAATATCACGATATCCACAAAACGGGATAAAACGCGCGCCGTATCAGCTATGGTTTCACTATGACCAAGTTGCATCTCTGAACCCGTGAGCATGATTGTATCTCCGCCAAGCTGGCGCATACTGATATCGAATGAAATACGGGTTCGTGTGGATGGTTTTTCAAAAATCATCGCAAGTGTTTTACCTATAAAAGGTTTTGAACCTTTTCCTGCTTTAAAAGATGCTTTAAGGATCTTTGCATAATCGATCAATGCACGTGCTATTGCTGGCGTTAAAATGGATAAGTCCGTGAAATGACGAAGAGCATTTGTCATGTGTGTGATATTTGTCTTTCTTTGTTTACTTGTGAAAGATACGCTATTGCTTTTTCAATACGATGTAAACTTTCATCTATTTCTTCTTCCCTAATGATAAGAGGAGGCAATAAGCGCACAACGTTGTTGTTGGCTGCAACGCTTAAGAGATATTCATTTTCCAAAGCATTAACGACAAGATTTGAAGGTACAATACACTGAATACCCAACATAAGCCCCATCCCCTGAACTGCGCAGATAATATCAGGATAGATATTGAGAATGTGCAAAAGTCCACTTTTTAGTTTATCCCCCATACGCTGAACATGGTTAAGAAAACTTGGCTCTAACAAAACATCAAGAACACTATTTCCTACAGCCATTCCAAGAAGATTTCCTCCAAAGGTTGAGCCATGTGTCCCAAGTGTCATGCTTTTTGCAACTTTATCCGTTGCAAGGCAAGCACCTAATGGAAATCCCCCTCCTAATCCTTTTGCGAGGGTAAGAATATCAGGCGTGATATCACTCCATTCATAAGCAAAAAGCTTTCCTGTTCGTCCTATACCCGTTTGGACTTCATCTAAAATCAATAACAGACCATTATCATCGCATATTTTGCGCAAAAATCTTAAATATTCATGAGGGACCGTTCGTATTCCTCCTTCTCCTTGAATAGGTTCAATAAGAATAGCGGCGGTATTTTTATTAATAGCGTTACGCAAAGCGACTTCATCACAAAAAGGTACTTGAATAAATCCACCAGCTTTAGGTCCAAAGCCTTCAAGATATTTTTCATGCCCAGTCGCAGCAAGTGCAGCAAGTGTACGTCCATGAAATGCCCCTTCAAAAGTAATTATTTCAATGCGTTCTGAATGACCAGCAGCATAGTAATAATGGCGTGCCGTTTTGAATGCGCACTCCAATGCTTCAGTACCTGAATTGCAGAAAAAAACCTTATCCGCAAAACTATTTGCACAAAGCCGCGTGGCAAAAGATGCCTGTTCAGGAGATTGAAAAATATTAGAAATATGCCAAAGTTTTTCAGCTTGTATTTTGAGCGTATCAACCAATTTTGGATGTGAATACCCTAATGCGTTAACAGCAATACCAGATGTGAAATCAAGATAATGTTCTCCTTTATCGGAAATAAGCCATACACCATGCCCTTGTTCAAAATGCAAATTTCGTCTTGCGAAGCATTCATAAAGTGGTTGTATAGAGACGGCATCCATCATAATTCCCTTTATATTTTAGTCTTTTCAATATATATATATACAAAGCAACACTACAAATAAAACAGCATGGTATATTTCGTTACGGTGCTTTCAACATTTCATTACGATTAGTGATTACACCTATAGAATAGATCATTACACCAATTGAAAAAAAGTCAATGAAGGTTCTACAAATAAGCATTTTGGGAAAAAGCCTTAAACAAAAGTGAAAGTTTAACCTATGATTGATTTGCAAGTTGGGGAAAACATTCTAAATAAACTCTTTAAGAGGTAAAGACTCTTGTCATAGAGTGAGTGCATATTGTAATTTACAATATAATAAGCAAGATGATGTGTTTTGATTTGTAAATCCACAGGTTGGATGATTTTTTTATGCTCACGTAGAGTGTAAAGTTCTTTCATTCAGCGTAATGAAAACATTATTTAAACATTTGAAGATGCAACGGGGGAGAGCATCTTAGTGACGTAATCGGAATGGAGTGCTGGTATGGGTTGGACATGTGAACGCGTTGAGCTTCTTAAAAAGCTTTGGAGTGAAGGGTTAAGTGCAAGTCAAATTGCTGCTCAATTGGGTGGGGTCAGCAGAAATGCAGTCATCGGCAAAGTACATCGATTAAAGTTACCAGGACGTGGTAAGACAGTACAAGGAAGCACCACGCGTGCGCAAAAAACTCCCGTGGGAAGTAGCAGCCCATCATCTCCACGTGTGCGTCGCAACACATCCACGGTATCGCCAATAAACACATCATCTGTAAGTATTGAAGAAACCGCTTTAAAGACAGAATTTGTAGTGGAAGATGTAAAAGAAGTTGATATGTCCACAAAATCCAATGTAGTTGTGCCTATATCACGTCAACTTAATCTTCTACAATTGAGTGAAAATACATGTAGATGGCCGGTTGGCGATCCATTATCAGCAGATTTTCATTTTTGTGGTGCAGATTCTGATGAAAATAGCCCCTATTGTGCCTTTCATGCTAAGCTAGCATTTCAACCAATATCTGAAAGACGTCGGATAAGAGTGTAATATCCTCAATTGAATCTCGTATTCTACGCCTTCTGCGCTTCGCTATTAAATTTTAATTATCGAATTATTATGAGAAAGAAATTTAATGGAGCTTTTAATGAATGAAAAAATTTCTTCATGAAACTATTCAACGAAACTGTATCTTTTGGTGCTATTGCGCAGCTGTGTGTTGTAAAGTTATATTCCTGTTTATTTTCACAATTTTCTTTAATTTAGTTGTACTGCTTTTAACACTATCCATAGCGACATCTTTTGAATAAGCTAGTTTCTCAATTTCTCATGTTTTTATGCTTCGTGTATTTAATAGAGTAATGCTGTGGTTTATAAAAATAATTTATCGCTTTGCAACCTGAATGAGATCCATTTATATCTCTCTCATTTTAAGTCCTCTTATATTGAATCAATCAAAATCTTTTGTTTGGGCGTCACGAGCGAGATGAGAACTGTGGAGAGTTAAAAACACTTAAAGAAAAGCATGCCTCTTATAAATGCTTTCAAGTGCCAAGGACTTAAAGGGTTGTTGCAACATTGGGAGATGGCAAAGTGTATGATGATGCCAGATTGCCCTTTTATTAAGTATAAAGATAGGGGGTGCTTCATGGATTTATCATTATACTCTTCACGGATGCCGTCGCAAAATAGGCTTGGGAGCGTTGAGAGATATTTCTTTAAAACAAGCCTGTGAATACATGCAATTCAATGTCATTCTGTTTTGCGTGAGGGATGTGCCCCGTTAAAGAATGCGATAAACAAAAGCGTGAAGCAATACGTAGAATGTAAAATAATATCTTTATAATTTTTTATAAAAAATTATAAAGAAGGGAATATTGTATTCAAGGCTCTTACGAAATATACAAAAACAATAAATTATAAGTATAAATAAATATAAAATCTAGAGCGACCACAATAACATCACTTTCCTTCTCCCGACACAAAACGGCGCAACCAAACATAAAGCGCACCTTCTCCGCCATGCTGACGCGCTGCTTGCTCAAACGCGTGGACATAATATCGAAAAGCTGGTGTTGATAACCAATACGGAACAAATCTATACAAAGCTCCATCGCTCCCAACGGATCGTCCTTTTCCTGTAATCACAAGGACATAACGCAATCCTCTCTGCTGAGAGGACTGTAGAAATTTTTTTAAGAAAAAATAAGCTTCTTCCTGCATATAACCATGGAGATCAAGACGCGCCTCAAGAGGACAACGACCTTGGGAAATTTTACGATATGCAACATGATCAAAAAAATGAATCTTTTGTGCTTGTGTAACTGACCTCTTTTCTCTTTTAATAATTGTCGAGGGTTGTTGATTTTCCTGAGACAATGAGGAGATTTGAGTTACAGGCTGTTTTTTATCATTAATATTTGCAATAGTTTCTGAAGCAGAAGAGAGCATCTTACCGTGAAGCGGTGTTATCGTACGACAAACCATCTCCCATAAAAGACGATCTTGTGAAGCCAATAAATCTCTTTTTTGTCTCCATTTACTTGAGGACATTTTAATTTCTCATAAATCATTGAATGCTTATGGAAGAAAAACAAAAAGTATTTTAATTTTCATTTTCTGTAGCAAAAAGCTTCCAGTTGGGATCTGACGATAAACTATTGCGAACAAAAGTCCAAATATCCCTGATTTCTACAATAGCATCAGGATCACCGTCTATACGCTCGCCCTGTTCATTATAAGTAACAGAAATCATCTCACTGACAATACGTATCGTTAAAAGTTCATCTTTTTCTTGTATTGCCGCCGCAACAAATTCGGCCTTATTAATTCCAACAAAAGTGAATTCTATTCTTTCTTTATTTTTTTCTCGTTGCTCAATAGCTATACAAAAGCTCTCAAAAACATCCTGACAAAGCAAGCTTTTAAGTTGATTGCGATCACCTTTGGCAAAAGCTGTTACAATCATTTCATACGCAATTTGTGCACCTTTTATAAAAAGTTGAGGAGAAAAATGAGGATCAATTCTATGAAATTCCCGCAAATTTTTATTCAAAACACTCCCCTCCGGTGAAATTTTATCAATTTCACTAAAGTCGTCTTTTTGTGAATTTTTCTGATGAGGGAACGAAACAATATTATCAGCCGTTTCTGCTTCAACTTGTTTTTTAGAACGTCGTGAATAAGGATCAAAGGGTGGCTTTTCAAACCCAATTCGTTTCCCTAATACATTACGGAGTTGCACAAAAATAACAACCATAACAACAAGAGCTATGACAAGTATAACGTCAAATTCCATAGGCGCTGTCAATCTCCAAAGCTTAAGTCTCTAATAAACATTGCAGTCAATACCATTTATCAATAAATATGTAAAATAAGGAATCTTATCATTCAAATATTTTTATAGATTTTGTATTTAAACGGAGTTCTCTTAAGAATTTCTCCCCCTACTCATCTAGAAGGAAACTTTCATGTGATAAAACTTTATTCTATAAATCCTCGTTTTTTTGTTGTTATCTTTCTTTGCATTCTTTTAATCGAGATTGCTGGTTTTATCTTTGTTGGTCAAGAAATTGGTATTTTGGCAACCTTGAGCTTGCTTATTCTCACAACCATAGTTGGGGTTGTTTTATTGCGAATTCAAGGGATTAGCCTCTTAAAAAATATACAAAATGAACTTATCCAAGGACGCACATTAGAGAATAATATTATTAATGATGCTTTCATCATGTTTAGTGCAATTTTACTTATTCTTCCCGGCTTTGTAACTGACCTCTTGGGAATATTACTTCTTATTAAACCAATTCGCTCTGTTGCTTGGCATTTCTTTGCATCATTAAAAAACAAAATGAATCCCAATACTAAAAGAAAAAATGACTCTGAAAAAATAATTGATCTAAAAGCAGAAGATTACACAATTCATGATACGACAGAATCTCCATGGCGCAAAAATGATGATAACCATTGAAATACCTAAAAAATCTGTAACAAACTAAAAAAATATTCAAGATAAAGAGCGCATTTCTTGCAACCTTTTGCAAGGCGTGATAACCAATCTGGTCTTTAGATCTAAAATAAATATACATATTATAATGGAAGAGGTTTGTCGTATGGCCGAAGATGAAATGAATAACAGTGGTGGAGAGCCGGTTTTTGCTGTATTAACTCAATATTTAAAAGATTTATCATTCGAAAACCCTGGTGCTCCTCGTTCATTACGTGCACGTGAAAAATCACCACAAATTGATATCAATATTAACGTCAATGCTAACCCAATTGGTGATGACAATTATGATGTCGTTTTGTCTCTCTCCGTCAAAGCCAATGATGAAACTGAAACCTTATTTCATGTAGAACTTATTTACGGTGGTGTTTTCCACCTTAAAAACATTCCACAAGAACATGTTATGCCACTGGTCTTTATTGAATGTCCCCGTCTTTTATTTCCATTTGCTCGCCAAATTATATCTGATGCTACTCAAAGTGGTGGTTTTCCACCTTTGTGGATTGATCCTATTGATTTTGCAGCACTCTTCCAAAAGCGTCTTTCTGAAGAGCAAAAAGACAATCAAATACAGCCCTCTTAAAAAATTTATTTTTTTGCTATCAAAAAGCCCCTTGATATATTATTGGTATATTAGGGGCTTTTTTCCTTTAGACGACTTTTGCGGCATGATAAGCCGCAAGCATTGCAATATTGACAACATCTGTATCGCTCCCACTAAACGGTACAATTTGGACAGATTTTTCCAATCCAATTAAAATAGGACCAATGATAGTTGCTTCACCGAGTTCTTGTAACATTTTGCTTGCAATGGAAGATGCGTGATATCCAGGCATAACCAAAATGTTAGCAGGCTCCGTTAATCCCATAAATGGATATTGCTGCATCAATTTGGAATTGAGCGCCACATCAGCGCTTATTTCTCCATCAAACTCAAAATCAACCTTGCGTTCGTGCAAAATATTAATTGCATCCTGAATTTGCTGCGTCGTCTGCCCTTTCATGTAGCCAAACGTAGAAAATGCTAAAAATGCTACCCGTGGTTGATACCCAAATCCACGTACAAACGAAGCTGTTTGTTCCGCTATATCAGCAAATTCTTCAGCATTAGGATTTTCATAAACAGCTGTATCGGCAATAAACACAGTTCGGCCACGGCAAATGGCCATTGAAATACCAATCAATCGTTCTTTTGGTTTTTCATCAATTGCCCGACGTATATCGATCAACGCTGTTTCATAATTGCGTGTCACCCCTGTAACCATTGCATCAGCATCTCCTAGTGCCACCATACACGCAGCAAAATAATTGCGATCATTATTGATACGACGATGACAGTCACGCAACAGCCAGCCTTGACGCTGCATCTTTTTATAAAGATAATTCGCATAAGCATCTGTACGGCAAGAAAGCTTGGCATTTATAATAGAAATACCTTCACGCTCCAAATCAATTCCAGCGATAACAGCTGCTTCTCTTATTTGCTCTTCCCGACCAACCAAAATCGCTTGTCCTAATTTTTGATGAACATAAGAAACGGCTGCCCGCATAACTTGTTCTTCTTCACCTTCTGCAAAAACAATTTGTTTTGGCGCTTGACGAACGTGGTTATAAACCCCACGCATTATCGAAGAAGTAGGATCACGCCTCGCATTTAAATCACGCTCATAGGCCTCTAAATCATCTATGTTCTTTTGTGCAACACCGCTTTCCATTGCTGCTTTTGCTACCGCTATTGAAACAACTGTGAACAAACGCGGATCAAAAGGAACGGGAATGATATAATTAGGACCAAATTTTAATCGCTTTCCACGATAAGCTTCTGCAACGCTGTCAGGTACTTCCTCATGCGCTAAATCGGCAAGAGCCCTTGCCGCAGCAATCTTCATGTCTTCATTAATAACTGTTGCACGCACATCAAGCGCACCACGAAATATATAAGGAAAACAGAGAACATTATTAATCTGATTTGGATAATCGGAACGCCCTGTTGCAACAATAGCATCATGACGCACTTGCATAACCTCTTCCGGTGTAATTTCTGGATCGGGATTGGCCATAGCAAAAATGATCGGCTGCGGCGCCATGGATTTTACCATTTCAGGGGTAAGAGCACCTTTAGCAGAAACCCCGAAAAATATATCTGCTCCTTCCATTGCTTCCATAAGCGTACGTTTATCCGTTTGAATAGCATGCGCAGATTTCCACTGATTCATTCCCTCTTTACGACCTTCATAGACCACACCCTTTGTATCACATAATATGATATTTTCAGAACGAAAGCCCATTGCTTTAATCAGTTCAATACAAGCAATCCCAGCAGAACCAGCACCATTACAGACTAACCGCGTATTTTGCATATCGCGCCCTGTTAAAGTCAAAGCATTGAGAACACCCGCAGCAACAATAATCGCTGTACCATGTTGATCATCGTGAAAAACAGGAATATTCATCACCTCGCGTAGGCGGCTTTCAATCATAAAGCACTCAGGTGCCTTAATGTCTTCAAGATTGATTCCACCAAAAGAAGGTTCTAAATGACGCACCAAATTGATAAAACTTTCCGTATCATTTATATCAATTTCTAAATCAATGGAATCAATATCCGCAAAACGCTTAAACAGCACTGCTTTGCCTTCCATGACCGGCTTAGAGGCAAGTGCACCTAAATTGCCTAACCCTAAAATAGCGGTTCCATTTGAAATAACAGCAACAAGATTACCTTTTGCTGTATAATCATAAGCTAGCGCTGGATTTTGAGCAATTGCCTTAACTGGAACGGCAACACCTGGTGAATAAGCAAGTGCTAAATCATGCTGTGTTGCCATAGACTTTGTTGCAATAATCTCAAGCTTTCCTGGTCGACCACGACTATGAAAATCTAGAGCTTCTCTTTCGCTCGCACTGTAAACAGTTTGAGACATTTTCTGATCCTGCTCGCTCTTTTTCATCTCACTTTATTTTCTCCAAAAACAGTGTAAATTTTGCTTGATAATGCGTATAGTCATTAAATTTGATTCATATATTAGAAATCGCTATTCTTGCCTTAGCAAATCTGATGATGCGTTGCAATTTAGAGATAAATAGATATTGAAGTAAACAAAAAAGAGTAAAAACTTCACTTAAAGGAAACAGGCCTCGTACAAATGGATAAAAAAAACAATCATAAAAATAATTTAATTCCACAGCCTGCCTCCCCATCTGCTTCCTCTCAAGAACGTCTTACACCTATGATGGAGCAGTACATAGAAATCAAAGCCGTCCATCATGATTCCCTTCTCTTTTACCGAATGGGGGATTTTTATGAATTATTTTTTAATGATGCGATTGAAGCTGCTCAGGCTTTAGGAATCACACTCACAGCACGCGGAAAACATTTAGGACAAGATATTCCTATGTGTGGTGTTCCCGTTCATGCTGCAGATGATTATTTACAAAAACTGATTGCTTGTGGTTACCGAGTTGCTGTTTGTGAACAAATAGAAGATCCTGCTGAAGCAAAAAAACGTGGCTCAAAATCTGTTGTTCGGCGTGATGTTGTTCGTCTTGTAACACCTGGAACAATAACAGAAGAAAAACTCCTTGATCCAACACGCGCAAATTATTTGATGACACTTTCCCGTATAAAAACTAGCGATGGAGAGGAATTTGCTCTTTCTTGGATTGATATCTCAACAGGCATATTTCGTGTAACAGAGAGCCGCCAAGAAAAACTTTTAGCAGATATTATGCGTGTGGATCCACAAGAAATCATTGTTTCTGATTCATTTTTTCATGATAAATCTCACAAGTCACTTTTTAGTGTTCTTGATCGTATCGTTTCACCTCAACCTGCTTGTCTCTTTGATGCACTCACCGCTGAACGCGATATTTGCAATTATTTTAAACTCTCAACTCTTGAAGGCGTTGCCGATTATTCACGCTGTGAACTCTCTGCAATTGTAGCTGCTATTCGTTATATCGAAAAAACACAAATCACGCATCGCCCTCCCCTCATGCAGCCTGAGCGCCAAAATGAAAGTGCAACTCTTTTTATTGATGCTGCAACCAGACTAAGCCTTGAACTTATTCGAACGACATCAGGTCAACGGGATGGAAGTTTATTAAAAGCTATTGATCGCACTGTAACAGGAGGAGGATCACGCCTTCTTATTGACCGCCTTATTGCTCCCCTCACCACTCCTTCAGCTATTGATACGCGTTTGGATTCTATCGATTTTTTTCTACGTAATCCTTCTCTTGCAGAAGCGATAAAGCTTATTTTAAAGGGGGGACCAGATATGCCCCGCGCCGTTTCACGTTTGGCTCTTGGACGAGGAGGTCCCCGTGATATGGCGACAATCCAGCGTGGCTTTGAAATCATTCGTGAATTGCATCAACTTCTTGATAATGAGCTTCTGCCTCAAGAAATAAGTGATGTACAACAGGTGTTCTCAAACTTACCCACAGCGTTATACTTTCATTTAGAACAAGCATTAGCTGATGATCTCCCACTCCTTAAACGTGATGGTGGTTTTATTCGTTCCAATTATCATAAAGAGCTCGATGAAATGCGTGCTTTACGTGATGAATCTCGCCGTGTCATTGCTGAACTTCAAGCGCAATATGCCCAAAAAACAGATATTAAGACGCTTAAAATAAAGCATAATAATATTCTAGGTTATTTCATTGAAGTAACCAGTACACAAGCATCTGCTCTTACAAATAATCCAGAAGCTAAAGCAAGTTTTATTCATCGGCAAACAATGGCAAACGCTATGCGTTTTACGACAACAGAGCTTGCTGACCTTGAAAGCCGTATTGCCCATGCTGCCAATCACGCATTGACACTTGAACTAGAGATTTTTGATATTCTCGTTCATGAAATTACCGAACAAGTTGATTTTATTCGTAAAGCCTCTGAAGCACTTGCTATTTTAGATGTCTCTGTCGCTTTAGCATATCTTGCTGAAGAACAAGGATATTGCCGCCCTAAAATTGATCTTTCACTTACCTTTCGCATTACAGCAGGACGCCATCCTGTCGTCGAGCAAGCACTCCGCAAACAAGCAGCAGAACCTTTTATTGCCAATAATTGTGATCTCTCTGTGCAAGAAAATCAGCAATATGCAGCAATCTGGCTGTTGACAGGGCCTAATATGGGAGGAAAATCAACTTTTTTGCGGCAAAATGCTCTTATTGCTATTATGGCGCAAATGGGGTCCTTCGTTCCAGCAACTTCAGCACATATTGGTGTCGTTGATCGCCTATTTAGTCGCGTTGGGGCTTCCGATGATCTTGCACGAGGGCGCTCAACCTTTATGATGGAAATGGTTGAAACAGCAACGATTCTCAATCATGCTAGCCACCATTCCCTTGTTATTCTTGATGAAATAGGACGTGGAACATCAACCTTTGATGGACTTTCTATTGCTTGGGCTGCTGTTGAATATCTCCATGAAGTTAACCATTGTCGTGCTATTCTTGCTACCCATTTTCATGAAATGACTGCACTTACCGAAAAACTTGACAGACTGCATAATGTAACCATGAAAGTCAAAAATTGGGATGGTGATGTAGTTTTTCTTCATGAGGTCACACCAGGAGCCGCTGACCGTTCCTATGGTGTACAAGTCGCAAAGCTTGCTGGACTTCCCCCAGCCGTTATTACACGAGCAACAGATGTACTCCATCAATTAGAACAAGGCGAAATGGCTGGAAAAGGACATAAACTCATTGATGATTTACCTCTCTTTTCTCTTAAAGCAACATCTCCCGTCAATGAAGAAAGAAACAAACATTGTGTTCTTCACGAAGCTTTAAAAAATATCCATCCCGATGAACTCTCTCCTAAACAAGCTTTAGAAGCAATTTACCACCTCAAACAGCTTGAAAAGAGTAACCCTTTATAGAAAACAGATGTTATTTTTTATTAAAAAACCTTCTTAATAGGAGATAACGTAACCATTTTTGATATACCACAGCATAAACAGTTATTTATCGTATTCCCATCGCTTTTCTACATAATATATTTTGATAAGTGTAATTGCCTATAGGCAAAACCCTATGCATTATATTTCATATTCCCTTAGATTAATATTGGCTCTTATACAAAAAATTGGTCAAGATCGGCTATTTTTACAAGATAGTCGTTTTTTGTAAAGATTGTCATGAAATCTCCTCCACCTTGCAAATACGCCATATTTAATGAATTGTGCTTTTTCACGATCAATATTATTGTTATCATAGCAATATTTTTAGTTTAAAACTGTCAGTGTTGGAATACCATCCCATTTTGTATAATAAATTCATGGATAATGGGTCTCGTATTTTCTTCACATTTTAAGTTATAAAGAGCTCTTTTACTGTTTTCATATGAAACATATAATCAGATATATCACAGCTGTACTTTATTTTCATAAACATCCTTCAACTCCTTCCCACACCTTAATGGATAAGAATTTTCATTCGAATCAAGTCTGCAAATAGTCCAGCTTCTAACGGATTTTCCTTGACTTCCTAATCATGTGCTTCTCTTAAACTCAAAGCTTTACAAACAAGTCTAAGAATATTCACCACACACTAAAAACACACTTAATATTTAAGGAAGATGCCGTATATCACAGCTCTAAATGACAGTGTTTTTACGGTACAACAAGATAATGCCACCAGTACAATAAATATCTTTCATAAATTATGAGTAATAAGAAATCATAATCTCATATAAGATTGGAATATGATATGAAAAGTAATTATACTGTATCTGTCTTACATAGCTGCTAAAATAAGCAATCTACCGCAGTTTTTAGTTGTATTGATAGCTTTTTAATCATACTCATCATGACTCGAAATATTCTGATAAGTTCATAAACTCATAAAATAATTAGCTTAGAATATCGTGCAAAAGATGCAAAAAATCAGAGCACTATCTCTATTCAACTCATCAAATATTACGTACTGCACCCTTTGCAGCAGATGTGGTCATCGCTGCATAGGCTTTGAGAGCCTTTGAAACTTTACGCTGACGCTTCTCAATCGGTTGCCAAGCGCCTTTTCCTTTTGCTTCCATCTTAGAACGGCGCTGCTTCATCTCAACGTCATCCACCAACATATGAATTCTACGATTTGGAATATCAATTTCTATGATATCCCCCTCTTCCACCAACGCAATTTCTCCTCCTTCAGCAGCTTCTGGTGAAATATGTCCTATTGAGAGCCCTGAACTTCCCCCTGAAAAACGTCCATCTGTAACAAGTGCACAAACCTTGCCTAATCCTTTAGATTTGAGATAACTCGTTGGATAAAGCATTTCTTGCATTCCAGGTCCACCACGTGGGCCTTCATAACGGATTAAAACAATTTCACCTGTTTTAATCTTATCAGTTAATATAGCTGAAACAGCTGAATCTTGGCTTTCAAAAATTCTTGCCGGACCTTTAAAAGTTAAAATTGATTGATCAACGCCTGCTGTTTTTACAATGCAGCCATCTTTTGCAAGATTTCCATAAAGAACTGCCAATCCCCCATCTTGTGAATATGCGTGTTCCCTATCGCGAATCACACCTTTTTCACGATCAAGGTCAAGGGTCTCATAGCGACAAGATTGACTAAAAGCTGTCTGTGTTGGAATACCACCTGGAGCGGCACGATAAAATGCATGAACTGTTGGCTCATTAGTTTGCTTTACATCCCAGCGGTAAAGAGCTTCTTTCATTGTTTTTGCGTGAACCGTATAAGTTGATGTATCAATGAGTCCTGCCGCATCCAGTTCACCTAAAAGCCCCATAATACCACCAGCGCGATGAACATCTTCCATATGTACATTTGCAACAGCAGGAGCAACCTTACATAAAACAGGAACACAACGTGAAAGATGATCAATATCCGTCATGGTAAAATCCACCTCACCTTCTTGCGCTGCAGCTAAAAGATGCAGTACTGTATTGGTTGATCCCCCCATGGCAATATCAACGGTCATTGCATTTTCAAAAGCCTTGCGTGAAGCAATAGAGCGCGGCAAAACTGTTTCATCATCTTCTTCATAATAACGTTTAACCAATGCAACAATCTGTTTTCCAGCTTCTTCAAAAAGCATTCGTCGATCTGCATGTGTTGCTAACATTGATCCATTTCCGGGAAGAGAAAGCCCCAATGCTTCCGTTAAGCAATTCATAGAATTGGCCGTAAACATTCCTGAACAAGAACCACATGTAGGACAAGCAGCACGCTCCATTTCAGCAACTTCTTCTTCTGAATTTTGTTCTGAAGCTGCTGCAACCATGGCATCGACCAAATCAACCGTTAGATCTTGATCCTTCCATTTAATCTTACCTGCTTCCATAGGACCACCTGAAACAAAGATTGTCGGAATATTCAACCGTAAAGCAGCCATTAACATACCAGGCGTAATTTTGTCACAATTAGAAATACAAACAAGTGCATCTGCACAATGTGCATTAACCATATACTCTACAGAATCAGCAATGATTTCACGTGAGGGCAACGAATAGAGCATTCCATCGTGCCCCATCGCAATTCCATCATCTACAGCAATGGTATTAAATTCTTTCGCAACACCACCGGCAACTGCTATCTGTTGTGCGACTAATTGCCCAAGATCTTTTAAATGGACATGCCCTGGTACAAATTGTGTAAAAGAATTCGCAATCGCAATAATGGGTTTACCAAAATCAGTATCTTTCATCCCTGTTGCACGCCAAAGTCCGCGGGCTCCTGCCATATTACGCCCGTGGGTCGATATCCTTGAACGGTAAGAAGGCATTATTTTTTTCCCCTCAAATAATTCCATTTTGCTTGTTGTGCTGTAACTTCATTATAAAAACAAGAGCTTTAATATTCAAAAGAGAAAAATACCTTGTACTGCGGCATTTGAAGCACAAAATTAAAAGCTCTGCATAAACTTTTTCATAAAGCCTTTGTTTTTTATTACCTGTTAATCAACATCTAATCCCTGTGCGAGTCCACGTTTGAGACAAATATCAAAACGCTTCAGTATGACACGAACTGTTCCAGATTTTTGTATGCCAGATTTGGTTAGTATATTGCATCTATCTGTTTGCGTAATTTCTGGAATTGGAAAAAATATAAAGAAATCGTGATAAAAATCTATCATCTCCTTATAATTCAGCTTTACACCTTTCAAACGCATTCATAAAAATATCTTTTAAATAATAATGACGCATTATCTCATGCTTTTGTTTTTACACTCTTCAATAGAGCTACTCCCCTCAGGAAGAACAAAACACACCAAACAAAATACACTTGTATAGCCTTTATACTCATTGCACTCGAGCCCATTTCACGATAGCGCCTATGAATGGTATAACAGCCCCCGTGAATAATATAAATCTATAAGGGACATCTTCACACTTATGAAGAAGAAAACTGACACCATCATACATTTTTTTATCCCCATATCGTGAACGTCCTTGGTAATTGAGACAATTAAAAAGAGATATTTTTATTCCTTTCTTCAAGTGTTTTTATCCACATGGCTCTCCCTGCTTATGACATCAAGCAAGTGACTTTAATTGTTTCAATATAAGAAGATCTCAAATGAGAGAACCTTATGATATTTGGGACTCTCATTCCAGTTGTAAAAAATTAATTATGAATATAAATCAATACTTAATCTCATTATAACTCACATTACACCCTTTACGAAAAAACAGATAGAATTTATAAAGAGTACAGCTTTTTCTCGTAAGGTAATCTAGTGCAGAGTTACAATTTGTAGTTCATGCTCATTGGCTCCAGCAAGGGCGATAGAACGCTCATCGGATAAAATGATAGGATAACCTGTTTCACCAAAGAGAGCCCATATGGTAATGCCTGGAGTCATAGGGGGAAGATCTGGAAAGTTTTTAGCCAGATCATCTGTACAAACCTTTTTTAAATAGGCAATCTGTCCCGCATCAGAGTAGGATGTGTTCTGAAACGACAAGTTTTGTTTGTGTTCTCCCATTTCACTGTTCCTTTACGCCTTAACTTTTATGACTCACTACTACTGACTTCAATTGGAATCTGTTTTATTTCTTTTTTTAATTTCGGTTGATGTAGATTAATCGATAAAAGACCATTTTTCAACTCTGCATTTGTAACATGCATCCCTTCCGCGAGAATAAAGGTTCGCTGGAATTGTCGCGCAGCTATACCGCGATATAAATATTGATGATTTTGGTTGTCTGTTTGTTTACCATGAATAACCAATTGATTATCATCGAGTAAAATATTAAGATGGTTAATCTTAAATCCAGCAACAGCCAAAGTTATCCGGATATGATTTGCATCATCACTTTTATGCAAACGTTCAATATTATAGGCTGGGTAAGCCTCATCAGCTTTACCGATACGTTGCAATATTTTTTCTACGGTTTCAAACCCTAAAAGAAAAGGATTGGAGAAAGGCGTCACATGTGTCATTCATGAGTATCCTCTTTAAAACGGCTTTACTGGACCAAACTCTATAAAAGTGTTCGCTGCACTCCTCTCATATGGCGAGCGTGAATGATAACTTCAAGAGAGAAGATTTAAGAGAGTTCAATGCCTCAAAGTAACATAAAATTATCAAAGGTGCGAAATTTATCTAGTATATTGTATAATAAAGATGAAATTGCGGAAATATTTCGCCGTTTTTCTGTGCAACGCCCAACACCTAAGAGTGATCTTAACTACATAAATACTTTTACACTTTTAGTTGCCGTTGTGCTTTCGGCTCAAGCGACAGATGTAAGCGTTAATAAAGCGACAAAAGAATTATTTTGCCTTGCTGATCAACCGGAAAAAATGGTTGCATTAGGGGAAGAAGAAATAGCAAATCATATCCGTTCAATTGGCCTTTGGCGTGCAAAAGCACGTAATGTTTATGCGCTTTGCAACTGTTTAATTGATTATTATGGCGGTCAAGTACCCGATACGCGTGAAGCACTCATGGCCCTTCCTGGAGTGGGGCGCAAAACGGCTAATGTGGTCTTGAATGTTGCTTTTGGTCAGCCTACATTGGCAGTAGATACACATATTTTTCGCTTAAGCAATCGTCTTGGTTTGGCGCCTGGAAAAACACCAGAAATTGTTGAGAAAAAATTATTAAAGATTATACCGGTTCATTATATTCGCCATGCGCATCATTGGCTGATTTTACATGGTCGCTATATTTGTCAAGCACGTAAACCACAATGTACGCAATGCATTATTGCCGATTTATGTAAAGCAGCCATCAAAACAAATGCAATTCCAGCACCTTTGGTTGAGCTTCACGGCAATGGAGCGCCGATTTTTTTGTAATACGGTCTTGCTATTTTGTGTATACTAGCTTATGAAAACGTCTTTAAGAGCCGCCCGGCAGGGCATGCCGTGGCTGTTTGAATGCTTGTTCAAGCGTTGGTCCGCTTGAGTGAATAAAATGTTTGATTGAATAAATTAATGTACGGAGTAGCAAAATGCCCAAGATGAAGACCAAATCATCCGCTAAAAAGCGGTTTAAAATCACTGCGTCAGGCAAAATTAAAGTAGCAGCTGCCGGTAAGCGCCACGGCATGATTAAGCGTTCGAATAAATTTATTCGCGATGCACGTGGAACAATGGTTTTGTGTGAACAAGATGCTAAAAAAGTCATTCAGCATTATTTGCCGAATGGTATTTAAACCTTACGCTTTTGATTTTGAGGAGATTATAATATGGCTCGTGTGAAAAGAGGTGTGACAGCACACGCTAAGCACAAAAAAGTTCTTAAACAGGCTGAAGGTTTTTACGGTCGTCGTAAAAATACCATTCGTGCAGCTAAAGCAGCGGTTGATCGTTCAAAGCAATACGCTTATCGTGACCGCAAAAATAGGAAACGTACTTTCCGTGCTTTGTGGATTCAGAGAATTAATGCGGCTGTTCGCGCAGAAGGTTTAACTTATGGACGTTTTATTGATGGCTTATCAAAAGCCGGTATTGAGGTTGATCGTAAGGTTCTTTCAGATATAGCAATCCATGAGGCAGAAGCATTTTCTGCTTTAGTTGCTTCGGCAAAAAAAGCTTTAGAATATTTAAAAGATACGACACCTAATGCTTTCGAAGGCGCTGTCAAATAAGCCAGTCGTGTTCTCTTAAAGCATTCATTTATTCGAGGTCCCGTGCTGGCTATTGCGAGTGCGGGTTTTTCTTTATTAAAAAATAGGCAAAAATATGAATGATATTGAGCGTCTGGAACAAGAAATTTGTTTAGCCTTAGAGGCAGCAGGTGATGAACAAGCACTTGAAGAAGTGCGTATTGCAGCATTGGGTAAAAAAGGTAGTATCTCTGAAAAATTAAAAGAATTAGGAAAAATGGATGCTGGCGAGCGCCATAAAGTTGGACCAGTTCTTAATGGATTAAAAAATCGCATTTTAGAATTATGGGCACAAAAGCGTGATCTTCTGAAAAGACAGGCAATGGATGTCCGTCTTTCTCGTGAAACAGTTGATGTTACCTTGCCTGTTCGCTCTTCACCTATAGAACGGGGACGCATTCATCCTATTTCACAAGTGATTGAGGAAATTATTGCCATTTATACAAAGTTGGGTTTTTCTCTTGCAGAGGGACCTGATATTGAAACAGATTATTATAATTTTACAGCATTGAATTTTCCTGAAGGGCATCCAGCGCGTGAAATGCATGATACCTTCTTTTTTGATGTTGATAAAATGGGAGAACGAAAATTATTGCGAACCCATACATCACCCGTACAAATTCGCACACTAGAAAAACAAAAAGCACCGATACGAATCATTATTCCTGGAAAAACTTACCGCATGGATTCGGATGCAACACATTCTCCCATGTTCCATCAGGTCGAGGGTCTTGTCATTGATAAAACCTCCACCATTGCACATATGATGTGGCTGCATGAAACTTTTTGTAAAGCATTTTTTGAAGTTCCCTCTGTAAAAATGCGTTTTCGTCCCTCTTTTTTCCCTTTTACCGAACCATCTATGGAGGTAGATATTCAATGTGATCGTTCTGGTTCAGAAGTAAAGTTCGGAGAAGGGCAGGATTGGTTGGAAATTTTAGGATGCGGAATGGTGCATCCCCAGGTGTTGAAAAATGTTGGTTTAGATCCAGATGAATATCAAGGTTTTGCATGGGGCATGGGCATTGATCGTATTGCCATGTTGAAATACGGTATGCCTGATTTGCGGGCTTTTTTTGATGCTGACCTGCGTTGGTTAGACCATTATGGCTTTCGTTGCTTTGATATGCCTGCTTTTTTTCCTAATAGAAATGTGTGATCTTAGTCATCGCTTTCATGTGAGGTTTTAAAATGAAGTTTACATTGTCCTGGTTAAAAGATCACTTAGAAACAAATGCATCTTTGAATGAAATTTGTGAAAAATTAACCGCTATAGGTCTTGAGGTTGATTACGTTGATGATCGGTCTTCTTTAAAAGGTTTTGTGATTGCAAAAGTTTTAACAGCAATAAAGCATCCTGATGCAGATAAACTTCAAATTTTATCAGTCGATACAGGGACTTCCACACCTGTTCAAGTTGTCTGTGGAGCACCAAATGCACGCGCAGGTCTTGTTGGTGTGCTGGCACTACCAGGCACTTATATTCTAGGACTTGATGTAACATTATCTGTAGGAAAAATCCGAGGTGTTGAAAGTTTTGGGATGATGTGTTCACAAGCGGAGCTTGAATTATCAAATGAGCATGATGGGATTATTGAACTTCCAGAAGATGCACCTATTGGAGGTTCATTTGCAGCTTATGCTGGTTTAGATGATCCGGTTATTGATATTGGTTTGACCCCTAATCGTTCCGATTGCACAGGTGTTCGTGGTATTGCACGTGATCTTGCTGCCGCTGGAATGGGAAAATTAAAAGAATTATCCTTGTCAAAATTTGATCCTTCCTTTGAAACACCTCTCGATGTTTCATTAGATTTTTCGCAAGATTCATCATTATGTTTAGGTTTTGCTTGGCGTGAAGTGCGCAATGTTCAAAATGGTGCATCACCACAGTGGATGCAACAGCGTTTGAATGCAATTGGTCTGAGACCGATTAATGCGCTTGTTGATATGACCAATTACATCAGTTTTGACCTTGGTCGTCCGCTCCATGTTTTTGATGCAGATAAAATTAAAGGTAATTTGTGTGTACGTTGCGCGCGTGAAGGAGAGCAGCTTCAAGCACTGAACGGAAAAATCTATCATCTGGGCCCTAAGAATTGTGTCATTGCAGATGACGAGGGGGTTGTTTCGATTGCCGGTATCATGGGCGGTGAAAGAACGAGTTGTGATGAAACAACACATCGCATTATTATTGAATCGGCGCTTTGGGATGCGCGAAGCATTGCACAAACAGGAAGAGCATTAGGTCTTATTAGTGATGCACGTTATCGATTTGAACGAGGTGTTGACCCGGCTTTTATAGAAACAGGACTTGAGATTGCAACAGAATTGGTCTTACGTCTTTGTGGTGGTGAAGTATCTAAAAAGAAGATCGTTGGCTATCAGCAACAAGAAATCAAACAGATCGCTTTTCCTTTTTCTGAAATTAAACGTTTAACAAATTTGGAAATAGAACCTGAAAAAGTCATCTCTATTTTAACAAAACTTGGATTTTTTGTTGAAGGAAAAGGAGAAGTCGTTACGGTAAAAGTACCATCATGGCGCCCTGATATTATGGGTAAAGCCGATTTGGTGGAAGAGGTTATGAGAATTTATGGGTTAGATAAAATTAAACCTATTCCTTTGGAAAACTTTGCAGAAGGAAAAGATCAAATTTTAACATGCGCACAAATTCGTTCACGTGCTACACGTTTGGCTCTAGTGCAACGTGGTATGAAAGAAGCGGTGACATGGTCTTTTATTTCTGAAAATCAAGCTCTTGCTTTTGGAGGAGGTCAAGAAGAGCTTAAATTAGTTAATCCTATTGCTGCTGATATGTCAATGATGCGTCCTTCCCTTTTACCTGGCTTGATTATGGCGGCACAAAGAAATGCTGATCGTGGTTTTTCCGATCTTGCTTTGTTTGAAGTTTCAAGTATTTATGAGGGCGACACCCCTGATAAACAACACCGTGTTGTTAGTGGAATTCGTCGCGGAACAGAGCAATTTAAAGGGGCTGGGCGTTTTTGGAATGGAAATGCAACCGTCGTTGATGTTTTTGATGCCAAAGCAGATGCTTTAGCTATTTTAGAAGCATGCGATATGGATGTTGGGAAAGTGCAGATTGAAGTTGGAGCACCGGATTGGTATCATCCTGGTCGTTCAGGTGTCATAAAACTTGGATCAAAGATTATTCTTGGTTTTTTTGGTGTTTTTCATCCTGCTACATTAGAAAAGTTAGATGTCAGTGGCCCTTTATGCGGCTTTGAAATTTTTCTAGATCGAATTCCAGAATCAAAGAAAAAAACGACCAAAAGCCGTCCTCCTTTGAAACTCTCACCTTTTCAAATGGTGCGGCGTGATTTTGCCTTTATAGCGGATAAAACTGTTGCCTCTTCTCTTATTATTCGTGCGGCAGGTGGAGCTGATAAAAAACTTATTCATTCAGTGCAGGTTTTTGATATTTTTGAAGATTTAAGCTTTGGTGAAGATAAAAAATCTGTCGCAATTGAAGTAACTATTCAGCCCATAGAACGGACTCTAACAGATGAAGATTTAGAAAAGCTTGCCTCAAAAATCGTGGATAATGTTACCAAAATGACAGGTGCATATTTGCGCTACTGAGTATTCTCATTTTTTATGAGATATTTTACATGAAGTGGGAGCTTGTTTGAGTACTCCCTTTTTGTTTAGCACTCAAGAGCTATAGAGCTTCTTGAAAGGGGATCTTATTACCAAAACAAGCTGCTTAAATCATCAGTTTTTTCAATATGAAAAAACTGTTTTTAAACATCTTGAAAAGTTATTTTTTCTCTTAATCCTTCATTGCAAATGTAAAAGATAACTGCTATTGCTAAATGATAATGCAAATTATTTGCAATAAAAAGAAGGCATATAAAGGAAAGAGAGAATCAATGAACGTAAGAACGTTTTTCACCATAGTTTTTGGAAGTGTTATTTTTTTTACACCCAATTTTGCTTTGTGTGCTGGTAAATTTAAAGCTGTTACGACATTCACTATCATTGCTGATATGGCACGCAATGTAGCAGGTGATGCCGCTGATGTTGAATCCATTACAAAACCAGGTGCGGAAATTCATGAATACCAACCCACCCCACGCGATCTTATGCGTGCTCAGGGAGCTAACCTTGTATTGTGGAATGGTTTAGAGTTAGAGCTTTGGTTTGAAAAGTTTTTTCAAAATATCAAGGATGTTCCAAGTGTTGTTGTTTCAAAAGGTATTGTACCCATTAAAATTGGTGAGGGCCCCTTTAGCGGTAAACCCAATCCTCATGCGTGGATGTCACCGACCTCTGCTTTGATTTACGTTGATAATATTCGCGATGCTTTTGTAAAATATGATCCTGAACATGCTGAAATTTATAAACAGAATGCTGAAATTTATAAACAGAAAATTCGTGCAACGATTGATCCAATTAGGGCTGAATTAGAAGCTGTACCGCAAGATAAACGTTGGCTTGTGACTAGTGAGGGGGCTTTTAGCTATTTGGCGCGTGATTTTGATCTAAAAGAACTTTATTTATGGCCCATCAATGCTGACCAACAAGGAACACCACAGCAGGTCAAGCATGTTATTGATATGGTTCGCAAATACAATATTCATGCAGTTTTTTCTGAAAGCACTATTTCCCCTGCGCCTGCTAAGCAGGTTGCCAGAGAAACAGGAGCTAAATACGGTGGTGTTCTTTATGTTGATTCTTTAAGTGAGAAAAATGGTGAGGTACCCACTTATATTGATTTATTACGTGTCACGAGTGGGCGTATTAGCAATGCTTTAGTAGAGGGAGTAAAAAACCAATGACGGAATGTGGAATTTTTGCCCAAGGAGTAACGGTAACATATCGTAATGGACATACAGCTTTACGCGAAGTGAATTTTGAAAGTCCAAAGGGTTCTATTACGGCATTGGTTGGTGTTAATGGATCCGGTAAGTCAACGTTATTTAAAGCGATTATGGGGTTTGTACGCCCCTCAAAGGGAAAAATTCGTATGTTTGATTTGCCCGTTGATGTAGCTTTGAAAAAAAATCTTATTGCTTATGTTCCTCAAAGTGAAGATGTTGATTGGAATTTTCCTGTCTTGGTTGAAGATGTTGTATTGATGGGGCGGTACGGTCATATGAATTTCTTTCGCTATGCCCGTACACAAGATTATGAGGCCGTTCGTATTGCCTTAGAACGCGTTGATATGTTGGCTTTTGCCAAGCGCCAAATTGGAGAACTTTCTGGTGGACAGAAAAAGCGTGTTTTCCTAGCGCGCGCGCTTGCACAGAAAGCAAAAGCTATTTTATTAGATGAGCCGTTTACAGGGGTTGACGTTACAACAGAAGATAAAATCATTGCTTTGTTACAAGATCTCCGTAAAGAAGGAGCAGTGATCTTGGTTTCAACTCACAATTTGGGTTCTGTTCGCGAATTTTGTGATCATACAGTTTTAATAAAAGGGACTGTTTTAGCTTCTGGGTTAACAGAAAAAATCTTTACAAAGGAAAATCTGGAGAAAACTTTTGGAGGGTCTTTGCATCACCATATTTTTGATCTTCAAACCACAAAAAAAAATGATGTTTTCATGGGAAGAAAGCAGTCTAGCGTTTGTGAAGATATTGAAAGAGTGGAGCACGTTGCATGATTTCTTGGTTGCTTGAGCCACTGAGCTATCAATATATGGTGAATGCAATGTGGGTTTCTGGGTTAGTTGGGTGTGTTTGTGCCTTTCTTTCAGCTTTTTTGATGTTAAAAGGTTGGTCATTGATTGGTGATGCACTTTCCCATTCGATTGTTCCTGGTGTAGCAGGAGCTTACCTTTTAGGGTTACCTTTTTCACTCGGCGCTTTTTTTTCTGGTGGTCTTGCAGCAGCAGCAATGCTCTTTTTTAACCACCGGACAAAGCTTAAAGAAGATACCATTATTGGGCTCATTTTTTCTTCCTTTTTTGCCTTTGGGTTGTTTCTCAAATCATTAAAACCAATGGCTGTTAATATTGATACGATTGTTTTGGGAAATATTTTAGCAGTGAGTTCAACAGATATTCTACAATTGGCTTTTATCGGCTTTGTTTCGTTGCTTATATTGCTTTTGAAATGGAAAGATCTTCTTGTGTCATTATTTGATGAAACGCATGCGCATGCCATTGGATTAAACGTAAAATTTTTAAAGATTCTCTTTTTCACATTGCTTGCCGCTTGTACTGTTGCTGCGATGCAAACCGTTGGAGCATTCTTAGTCATTTGTCTTGTTGTGACACCTGGGGCAACGGCCTATCTTTTAAGTGATCGTTTCGTGAACATCTTGGTTATTGCAGTTGTAATTGGAACCTTCACAAGTGTCTTGGGTGTTTATGTGAGTTATTTTTTGAATGCACAAACGGGGGGGGTTGTAGTGCTTTTTCAAGCATCTTTATTTGTTTTGGCTTTTATTTTTGCTCCTAAACATGGGTTTATTGCTGCGCGCTTACGCATAAATGCGGCAAAAAAGGGTGTAATATTATCATGATTGATCAATTACTGCTTCCATTTCAGTTTTCTTTTATGCTTAAGGGTATGCTTATTGTCATGATTCTTTCTATTCCCATGGCGATGCTTTCCTGTTTTCTTATTTTGAAAGGATGGGCGCTGTTAGGCGATGCCATTTCTCATGCAGTTTTTCCAGGTGTTGTTGTTGGTTATATGACAACACCATGGGTAATCGCATTTTTAACTTCTTTGCCATTTGCTTGGTTTCAGCATATGCGTCCAGAGAATATTACAATGACTTTGATTACTTGCGGTGCTTTTGTTGCAGGAATGGTGTGTGCACTATTAACGGGTTTTTTAGGGAGCAATAGCCGTATCAAACAGGACACGGTGATGGGTGTGGTCTTTTCTTCAATGTTTGGTTTGGGGCTTGTTTTAGCCACGTCTATTTATAGTAGCTTAGATTTGAATCATATTCTATTTGGTAATCTCTTGGGTGTTAACTGGCTTGATATAACGCAGACGGCAATCATTTCTGCTGTTGTCACTTTTATTTTAGCAGCAAAATGGCGCGACTTTATGCTGTATATTTTTGACACAGTTCAAGGACGTGCAATGGGGTTACCAATATCTCTACTCCACTATACCCTTCTAACGATGATTTCTCTTACAATTGTTGCAGCTTTGAAAGCTGTCGGCATCGTGCTCGTTATTTCTTTACTGATAGCACCAGGAGCAATTGCCTATCTTGTCACAAAGCGGTTTTCTTTTATGTTAATGATCGCGATACTTGTTGCAGCTTTTTCTGGTTTTTTAGGGATTTATCTCAGCTTATTTATCGGCTCTGATTCTGCTTCCACAATTGTGTTGATCTTGACGTTGATTTTTATGGCTATTTTCATGATGATTTTCTTTCGTCGAAACACAGTTCAAGAGACTTGAAAGTGTTAAAATTCATGCATATCAGCCATGCATTTTTATATATTGTTTCTCATTTTTATTTTAATTAGAGTCTGGGGTGCTAGATTATTTTTCCTCCTAATATCTAGCAGGTGAATGCAGTAGATTTTCTCCCCCCCAACACTGCATTTTAATTAAGAGGCTGCATTGATTTATTCTGCAGCCTTTTTATTTTTTTCTAAAACTTTTTCTCATTTCTTGAAATCATTTAAAATGATTATAATATTGTGTAAGCTATTCGGTATTTTCAAGGAACTTATAACAGCAAAGACACTTACGCATGAAGGGATAGAGCGTAATTGTACACTCAGACATGTAAACAGAAAAAAAACAGATACAATGTTTTTGTATAGGGTTTTGCGTAGAGGAAAATAGTACGAGAAAATGAAAAAAGATTTGAAGATATCGCACCCTTTACGTATCTGTTATTATATAGCAGGGTGGGCGATGGTTATATTAGGTATTATCGGTGTCGTATTACCTATTATGCCAACTGTGCCTTTTTTATTGGTTGCCTCATGGTGTTTTACGCGTTCTTCTCCACGTTTTCATCAATGGTTGAATAATCATCGTATTTTTGGTCCCCCTATTAAGCGATGGGAAGAAAAAAAAGCAATCTCTCCATTCGTTAAAGTTTTTGCAATGATGAGTATGACAGGAGGATTTTTATCCTTTTTTGTAATGCTACACCCTCCTTTGTGGATTTCTTTACTTGTTGCGGTTATATTATTGCTGATTGCCATTTATATTGTAACACGTCCATCTTCCTAATGATAAAAAAGGCTTTATGGGATACTCTTTTTAGCTTCAACTTATTTGTAAAAACTATGAGAACTTTTAAGTTTTGAATATAAGCTCTCCATTTCCAAAATGCATATGAAATAGCAAGCTTTTTGAACGCAATTAATTAATAATATGTTTGTGAAATAATTTTTATGAACACTCAAAATGTTCTCACTTGGTAAACAATGATAAATCACATTCATGGAAGAGAGTCATTATTTTTGTAAAGCATGTTTGTATGAATCTCTACATATACATCATTAAAAAGTCATTGATATGATAGTCATTTCTTTCTAAAAGACATTTCGTTTGTTTTCATATCTCTTAATGAGGATATAATACAAAGCTTACTAAACACCATCATTTTTATACTTATACAGTTAAGAAGCCGGTCTATTATATCAATCTTTAATGTTACATCTGTTATTAACTTAAGAATAATTCATAAGAAACAACAGAGTTTTTCAAATGGTTTTATATATACACGCATTCTTATTATAATATGCGAATAAATAATTTCTCTGTCTTTGTATAAAGCTTATTCGAAATAAAAATATTATTGCATTCTCTGTTTTTTAATGAAGTCATGCCCCTCACGTAAAACAAAAGGTCTCCCAAATCATGTTATTTACACATTTATTTTTAATGAAACATTTCTCAACGCTTTACTCATTTCATAATAGCAGACTATACATGGATAAAGTAAAATCTCCTGTAACATGTATAAAATCTATTTGAGCACCATCATCCTTGCCTTTCAAAATGCACACCAATAGTCACCATGCTATTTGTCATCCTCCAATTTTGCCTTAGTAATTCCTAATGCTACAATTATAGCTTGTCATCTGGTTTTGTATATTTTGACACTAGATTTTGTACCAATTTATTTTTTTCAAAGAGTTTAAAGATGTTCTCAAAGGGTTTTGAAAGCCTTTTCTCATTTTTACTTATGGAAACGCACTTTTTCCTGATTTTCGGTAATTTTTGCAATTTTAGGTGTCAAAATCTATTTTGATAAAACGCGCATTGAATGGTCAAAATTGTACATAAAAACAACAAATTACCACGTATTCCTACTTAATCCAACCTCTTCCCACTTAGTATAAAACCTACTGTCAAACTACAACAATAACCCTTAGAACTTGAAAACCTTCATACATGCAAGGAGATGAGTGTGCTTGATTTAACAGGGTTAAAATGAGAAAATCTCCTTGGCTAAACTTCCTTGGCACGTTAAGTATTTTTTTAATGCGTCGTAAATATTTTTAAGTCTTATCTATCGCGCCTTATGTAAGTGAAGCGTATGCGTGGTAGGCCAAGTAGAATCTGCTCAAAAACAGCCGAACTGTTTACAGACCAGCAAAGGTTAAGAATCCTCGTCCTTAGGGTAGGACAAAAATCAATCTTATAAACAATATGATGGATCAATATACTTGTTTTAAAGAACCGGAAACTATGTCTTTATAGGTCTAGCAATTCGCTTTTTATTACCAAAAAAATTGAGATAACGTTGTACTTCTTTTGAATCACCGATCGTTTTTTCAGGATTATCTGAAAGTTTTACGGCTGGTCGACCATTGGCATAGGTCACCTTACAAACAAGGGAAAGAGCATCAAGAGTTTCGATTTCCTGAGGTGCACAGCCTGTAAAATCATTGGTAAGATCCGTGCCCCATCCAAAACTCATGCGCACTTTACCATGGAAATGATGATAGGTTTTTTCAATTGTATTGACATCAAGAGCATCAGAAAAAATTAAAAGTTTTTTGCGTGGATCTTTTCCTTTTTCTTTCCACCATTGAATAATACGTTCACCACCTTCAATAGGAGGCGCACTATCGGGTCTGAAACCCGTCCAATCAGCGACCCAATCTGGTGCATTGCGTAAAAATTCTTCTGTACCAAAGGTATCAGGTAATACAATGAGAAGATTTCCACCATAATAACGATTCCAATCTTGCAAAACTTGATACGGAGCTCTGCGTAATTCATCATCGTTGTTGCTGAGAGCCGCAATAACCATAGGCAATTCGTGTGCATTGGTTCCAAGAGCTTCTAAATCCGTATCCATGGCAAGAAGAACATTAGAAGTTCCAGTAAAAGAATGACCAATGCCTTCTTTTAATGCTTCCACACACCAGCGCTGCCATAAAAAAGAATGGCGACGCCTTGTCCCAAAGTCAGATATTTTAATATCAGGCAATTTTTTGAGACGTTCAACTTTACTCCACATTTTTGCTTTAGCACGCGCATAAAGTACATCAAGAGCAAAACGATCTAGTTTTTTGAGAGCAGCACGTGAACGTAATTCACTAATAATAGCAAGGGCAGGAATTTCCCACATGGAACTATGGGCCCAGGGTCCATGAAAATGAAGGATATATTGGCCATCTTTGCGGGTGAGTTCATATTCTGGAAGTTGAAAATTCTCAAGCCACTGAAGAAAATCCGGTTCAAAAATTTGTTTGCGTCCATAAAATGTATTACCAGCAAGCCAAATCATTTCTTTTTTTGTAAAGCGCAAACTAAGAGCATGATCAAGTTGGGCACGCAATTCACTCTCATCAATATCGTCGGCAAGACGTATTGTTTTAGAGCGATTTATGAGGGAAAAAGTAACATTAACATTAGGATATAACCCCCAAATCATCTGCACCATTAGAAGCTTATAAAAATCCGTATCAAGAAGTGACCGAATAATGGGATCAAGTTTCCAAGTGTGATTGTAAACACGTCTAGCAATATCCGGATGATTCATAACCTTTTTCTTTCATTTTCATAAAATCTAAAATATTATGCACCAACACGGCTAATATAGGCGGTGCAATATAACAACTCTACAGTTTTGGACAAGAATAAAAAGTCTGCTCTCTTTTTTCATCTTTAATCTTTAAGATTTGACAATACGTATAATTTCATGCTGACCTGTTTTTTGTAACTTTATCCCTATATGAACTTCGGTATATTCTTTGCTATTAATATAGAGCATATTTTTAGGTCCCCATTTTACTTTAATGCAATAAACGGCATCATAAAACTTCATTGTTGCTTCATATTTTGGCCAAATAGAGGGTAAATGTGGCTGCAAAAACAATAGGTCTCCCTGACGCTGTATTCCAAGAATAGCTTGTGTTGCGGCGCGATAAAACCAACCGGCTGAACCTGTATACCAAGTCCAACCGCCTTGACCACATCGTGGTTCAACAGCATAAATATCTGCGACCATTACATAAGGTTCAACACGATAAATTTCAGGATCTTGTCCATGGGTAATTGGGTTTATCATAGAAAATAAAGCATAAGCTTTATCGTTTTGTTCCATTTCAGCCAACGCAAAAATACTCCAAATGGCACCATGCGTGTATTGACCACCATTTTCTCGAATTCCTGGAGGATAACCTTTTATATAACCAGGCTCGAGCGTACTTTTATCAAAAGGCGGCCAAAAAAGGCGAATGAGTCCGCCTTTTTTATCATAGAGATGTTCCAACATTGATGTCATTGCTTGTTTTTGACGTTCAGGCGATGCCATTTGAGAAATGATAGCCCAAGATTGAGCAATGGTATCAATTTGACATTCATCATTGATTTTAGAGCCAAGAGGTGTTCCATCATCAAAATAACCACGTCGATACCAAGCACCATCCCAACCATTTTTCTCTAGGCATTTTGTTAAATGTTCAAGGTACGTACTCCATATTTGCATATGGCTATTGTCAGCACGTTTTTTGGCTAAAGAGATAAATGCTTGTAATGTGTACCCAAGAAACCATCCTAACCAAATGCTTTCGCCTTTTCCTTCCACACCGACCAAATTCATGCCATCATTCCAATCCCCACCTAAAATAAGAGGGAGACCATGTGGTCCGCAGCGTTTAATGGCAAGGTCTAAAGCTAAAACACAATGTTCATAAACTGTTGCAACCTTTGGGGATTGGGTGGGTTGAAAATAAGCATCCTGTTGCCCACTTTTGAGAACATCACCTTCAATAAAAGGAATGAGCGTATCAAGAAAAGCGTCATCACCAGTGGTAGTGACATAAAGAGCTGTTGCATATGCAAGCCAAACGATATCATCAGAAATGTATGTACGAACACCAGCATTTGTGTCAGGCAACCACCAATGTTGCACATCACCTTCAAGAAATTGGTGCGCTGCTGCATTTAACAATTGTTCACGTGCTAATTGTGGTTCCAGCAATAACAAAGACAAGCTATCTTGTAACTGGTCACGAAAACCAAATGCACCACTCGCTTGGTAAAAGCCTGCGCGTGCCATGATGCGGCATGCGTAGATTTGATAAGGAAGCCAATGGTTGACCATAAGATTAAAAGAAGCATCAGGTGTTTTGACTTGGAAAGGAGAAACAAAATCACTCCATTGCTGTTTTTGTTTTGTGAGCTGAATTTCAAAATCACTTGCACGTACTTGATTGAGTAATTTTTCAGCTTCTTGCCTATTTTCAGCACTGCCAAGATAGAAGATGATTTCTTTTGTTTGCCCTGGTTGAAGATCAATATCATAGGCGAATGCTGAACAAGGATCACATCCTGCTTCAATGGTATTCGAAAGAGCAGCGGCTTTACGGATCGCATTTGGACGTGTTACGGTTCCCGTTGCACCAATAAATTCAGCGCGATTGGTCGTAGTGCTGGTTGGCATTTCGGACGCTGATAAAAATGTAACTTGTTGAGATTTCTCGATGTGATAGGGATTTTGAATAAAATGTGCACCCCATCTGGTCTCATAAGAGGAAACAATAAAGGGGGCATATTTTGTACGGACATTTCCCAAAACCCATTCAACATAATTATAAAGGCGTAAACTGCGTGGTTTTTTCCCTTCATTCGTAAGGATAAGACGTGAAAAGCGAATAGGTTTTTCGGGATCAAGTGTATGAGTCAATTCTAATGCGATTTCTGAATGTGTTGATTTAAAAGTTGAGAATCCAAACCCATGACACGCCTCATAGACAATATTTTCGTCACATTCAACAGTAGAAACGGGTGAGAAACGTTTTAAAGACTGGCGATCAACCAGATAAAGAGCTTCTCCTGGTCGGTTAGACGTTGGATCATTCGCCCAAGGAGTTAGTTGATAATCGCGGCTATTGTTAGCCCAAGTAAAAATTGCACCTTCAGCAGAGACATGAAAACCAAATCTGTGATTAGCAATGACATTAATCCACGGATGCGGTGTAGTGGTACGTCCATGAAGACGTATTACATAATGATTGTGCTGATTAAAACCACCGTAACCATTCCAATATCTTAGATCTTCTCCATTTGGGAGAAAAGAGGATGGTTTTTGTTGGCTAATAAGACCAATGGAAGAAAAAAGATTTTGTTCAGTTTGTGTTGTAAATTGCTGTCCTTCGTTATATCTTGGCAAGTCTAATTGATCATAAGGTTCTTGATAATTTTTACGAACTGTGAGATTAAAATCATTCTCATCAAGTCGTTTAAGTTGTTCAGATAAAGAGCCATTTTGGGCATCAAGAACGATACGCGCTGATGCAAGAAGCGTTTTAAAACTCTGTTCACTCATTTGATCGCGTCGAAGCATGAAAATATGTTGGCGTTCATCTGCTTTTTGCGTGTGGTGATAATAAGATTCACAGACCCACTCAAGAGCGCGTTGTGTACTTTGTATATAAGAAAATGTTTGTTCATTAAGAATGACCAAATCAACAATGAGTCCACGCATACGCCAATATTCATGTGCTTTAAGGAGCTCGCGCAGTACAGTTATATTTCCCTCGTTATTTAATCTAAGAAGACAGAGTGGATTGTCTCCTGAGATAGACATGGGCCAAAGATTAGACTGTTTTCCTAGCGTTTTTGCTAATATTTCAGAAGGAAGACGCCACGTTCTTTCTGGATAAATAAGTGGTGTTGCATATTTTTGATAGACAATAGCTTCTTTAAGCTGGGTTCCGCTCTGATACAGTGCGACTTGTGAGCGCGTCCATGCCATTGAAAGTTCTTTTTGAAACATATCAGGTTGTCGATAATGTTTAATATGATTATTTAGCGCTTCTTTTGTATGAGCAGCAAAAGTCCAAAAAATAAGTTCTGCTTTTTCATGGGCTGGAATTTTTATACGGCATCGCAATGACATAACAGGGTCAAGAACACAACCTTGACTGTTACTGAAACGAGCATTTTGGTCAAATGCAGCAGGACGATGAATGGATCGCCCCCGACCAATAAACAGAGAGCGATCTGTTTCAGCTTCTGTCTCTTGGAGAATATCTGTTGTACTAGAAACAAAATGAGCAACATAGATTTCAGGGTCACTAGGCGAGCGTTTGCGCCTTTTGGCAAAAATTGTTTTACCTTCTTCAGTAATTTCTGTCTCTATAAACATACGAGAAAAAACAGGATGAACTTGGTCTGTATCCATCGTGGCAAGTGCTAATTCACCATAAGAAGTCACTTCAATGAGTCGGTCTTTATTTGTCGTATTCATCAGTTGAATACGTCTCCCTTCGCCACATCCTTCAGATGTAATAAGACATTCAAGTGTTGATTTAATACCATCAACCATTTTTGTATATTCAGCCTTTTCATCTGTAAAAATGCTGACAGCGTCTTCTTCAATAACACGTGTTGGCTCACCAGTAACAGACCACCACCGTCCACTATGCGTATCACGTAAGAAGAATAAAGTACCTTGTTGATCTTCTGTTGCATCAGGAATAAAGCGCGTAATCGCATAATCGTGCCAACGACTGTAACCAGAACCGTTCGCTGTTAACATGGTAGAATAAAAGCCATTAGACAAAAGTAAAGTTGCTCGTGGTTTGAGTAACGGGTTTGTAATAATGCGCAAAGGGGCTGCGTCAAATGCTTGAGACTTATTGCGCATACGATTAACAGCTTTGGTATGAATAATAGGAATGAGATGAGGCGCTCTTTCCTGTAAGAGCAATTGTGTTGCTTCAATAACGGGATCACGGTGAAAACGATCACGCATTCGCCCTTGAAAAATAACATTGTTAAGAGCAAGAATAGACATGCCATGATGATGCGCATAATAATTGCATACAATGGCGTATTTTTCCCCTGTTTTCACACGTGTTGGAGTAAAATCAACAGAGTCATAATAACCATATGTTCCTAAAGCTCCAAGATCACGGAGTCGTTTTAAATTAGCGACAGCGCAAGCAGGAGCATATTGTGCCGCTAGAAGGCTGGCATAGGGAGCAATGACAGCATTGCGTGAAAGACCACGTTGGAGTCCGAGGTTTGGAACACCAAAATGAGCGTATTGGTAATTCATTAAATGATCGCGAGCATTAAATGCGGCTTCTGAAATACCCCATGGCAATTCCCGTTTATGGGCATATTGTATTTGACAACGAATAATCAATCGATTTGTTTGATCTAGGAGAGATCCTAAAGGTTCATGCATTACGAGAGATGGCATAAGATATTCAAACATTGATCCAGACCATGATAGGAGTGCACCTTTCCCACCTATGGGTACGAGAAGTCGACCAAGACGAAACCAATGTTTAAGTTTTATATCTCCTTTTGCGATGGCAAAAAAGCTTGCAAGACGTGCTTCTGAAGCAAGTAGGTCATAACAATTTTCATCGAGTTTGTTTTCTTGAACACGATATCCTATGGATAAGAGATGCCGTTTAGGCTGTTCTAAAAAGTCAAATTTCATATCAAAGGCTATTTGCCGTGCCATTATAGCCAGCCTGTTTAGTTTTTTACTTAATTTTTCAGTATCACAATGAGCAGTCGCATCATTATGATGAGCGTTACAGGTGTCGATAAGGCATTTAGCCCAAGAAAGCGCACCAGCAGATTCTATCGTTTGAATTTTGTGGTCAAGTTCACCGACTAAGTGCACAATATCGTGGGCTGCAAGTGAAAGATCTATGATGTGAGAAGGGACCGTATTTTCTTGTTCTAAAAAAGTGAAGACAGAGTCATGAAAACGAGTGATGTTTTCTTCGATTTTTTGGCGTAAAGAGCGTAAACTGGGTTGATGATCTGGAATTTCTCTGACAGTTTCTTCAAGAATAGCAAGAACATCCGATAAGCCTTCTCGATCACTTTGGAAAAAAAGAGGCGGTTTTTCAGCCCATTCACTTAAAGCAGAAGAGAGTGTTACCAAATGACCGGCAAGATTTCCTGAATCAACGGTTGATACATAAGTAGGTAAAAGAGGCCTGAGTGTATCCGTTTCATACCAATTATAGAGATGACCACGAAACTTTTCCATTTTTGTAAGAGAGCGTAATGTACATTCAATACGGGTGATGGTCTCTTCAAAACCAATCCAGCCAAAATCACGTGCTGCAATAATAGAAAGGAGATAAACCCCAATATTCGTAGGCGATGTACGTTGAGCAACAAGAGGTTCAGGATCTTCTTGAAAATTATCGGGAGGCAAATAGTTGTTTTGTGCATTGACAAAGGTTGCATAATAAAGCCATGTCCGCCGTGCAATAGAACGGAGTTTTTTTTCATCTTTTGAAGAAAGATCAAGGCTATCTTGAAAGGTTGAAGGTTGACTCACAATCCAAGCAATGAAGGGTGAAAAAAACCATGCTATCCCAAAAGGCAAAGCAACCAAGCTTGCAAAACTATCAGAAAAAAGAGGGAGTGCTATAGTAAGAATACCAATAAGCGATGCTGGTGCCATTGTAAAAACATAGAAACGCAAACTATTGGGTATTGATTTTGTTGCGGCAGAAGTTTTCCATTCAAGAAGATGCTGTTTTGAAATCGTCATACGATAGAGTGTACGAATAATCGCATCGGTCATAAAATACGCCGAATGAGCAAGAAACGTCGTTTTAAGAAATATATCAGCGCTTGTAAGAGCAATTTTGTTCCAAATTAATTGAAAATGTCCACGCAAAGAATGATCTATATTGGATGAGACAAGCGTTTTTAATACACATAGAATGGGTGAAATGAAGGAGCTAAACAACAAGAATAGTTGCCAGACGATTGCACTCTTTAAAGACAAAAAAGCCCATCCTGCAAATGCTGCGATTAACCACATAAGTGGCGTGAGAGAACGACGTAAATTATCCTGCATTTTCCAACGCGTCACGGAACTTATTTGACGGTGGGGAAAAAGATAAGGCAAAAGCTGCCAATCACCGCGGACCCAACGATGATAACGCATAACATCAATATTGTAAGCGGTTGGATAGTCTTCAATGACTTCTATGCTACTTACCAGAGCAGTACGAGCATAACCTCCCTCTAAGAGATCATGGCTAAGAATAGTATTTTCTTTAATTTTGCCATCAAGCGCTTGTTCAAATGCATCAATATTATAAAGACCTTTACCGATAAAGGTGCCTTCTCCTAAAAGATCTTGATAAGTATCAGAAACAGCAAAAACATAAGGATCAATGCCACGGTTTATAGAAAAAACCCGTTGGAGAATTGATGTTTTTTTTCCTGTTGTAAGAGAAGGAATAATGCGTGGTTGTAAAATGCTATAGCCCTTTACAACCTTTCCACTTTGTGGATCAAAAACGGGATAATTGAGTGGATGGTTAAGCTTTCCAACAAGTTTCGCGACGCTCTCTGGAGTAAGACGTGTATCACAATCTAGCGTCATAACAAAACGGCAATCCATAGGAAGATGTGGATTGGGAGGATAAAAGCTTGTATTTTTATCGCCTCTTAAGAGCCGATTAAGTTCATGAAGTTTTCCTCGCTTTCGTTCCCATCCCATCCAACATTTTTCGCTTGTATTATAAAGGCGTCGGCGATGTAAAAGGAAAAAAAGCGGAAGTTCATCACGATGATAACGACTATTGAGTTTATCAATACTCTTTTGCGCATAGTGCAATAAATCAAGATCATCTTGCGTTTCTCTCAATGGAGCATCCACCCAATCTGTAATGAGTGCAAAATGAATGGCACCTTTAGGATTGGAAAGATAGTGCACTTCAAGATTGCGCACTTGTTCATCAATGTCAGCGCGTGATGTCATCAAAGTAGGTACAACAACCATTGTCCGTGCATGTTTTGGAATACCTTCTTTATATTCATAACCAATGAGTTGTTTTGATGGGACAAACCACGAAACAACAGTGTTAAATAAAGCAAAAGCAGCATCGATAGCAGGAAAAAGCGCCAATCCAGTAAAGCAAAAAGACATCCATTGTGTCATGCCAGATAGCTGTAAAAGGGCGTAAATTACCAGCAAAAGAGCAAGCGTCAGAAGAGAGACAGGAACGGCGATGACTCTCAATTTTGAGCAACAGGAAGCGCGTGTCCATTTTATGAGAAAGGGCGGAATATACCCACAAGCCTTTTCAAATATGCCACGACCATCATCAACAAGGTACCACCCCACACAAGAATGATGAGGCATATCTTTAGAAGTGGAATTTGCCATTTCTACAACTTTATGTGCAACTTCCAGTTCACTAAGAGGCGAAAAGCGAGAAACTTTTTCAATGACTTGTCGATAAATATTGCGTGAGTGAGCATCAATTTCAGAAAAATCACTATTTTTACGCAAAATAGAATCGACACAACTCACTGTTTCAAACCATGCTGTCCAATCAACATCATCTATAGCTTTAAGAGAACAGATAATATTTCCCATGGTCACACCATCTGCTGCTTGTCGGGTATGTTCATCAGCTGTTGCAATCTCTAAGCTACTGCCTTGGCTTTTCAATTGCTTTTCAAGCCAAGTTAATGCTACGGTTGAATCGACAGATGCACTGCGCAGGCGATAGAATAAATGTGCTGAAAAAGTTGGATCAACAGTAAATGGTTTATACTGCGTAAAAAGAGAGTGTAGATTTGTTTTATTTTCTACAAGAGAAATTTTATCAGCTACTTGACTAGCAAGATGGCGCATATGTCGCGCTTTTTCGATACGTACTGAAAGACGACGGACATTTTCAATGAGCAGCATTTGCATAACTGAAGGAAGAGCCCACAATTCACCAATTGTGAGCGCACAAACTTCTTGAAATCCGTTGGTCATAGCAGTGAGTGTTTCTTGTGAAAAGCTGCTATCGGTATGCGCAATATAAAGCCAAGTTAAAGCAAAAATTCGTGGTATTCCGGCTTTGTGTGTAGAAAGAGGAAGTTGCTTTATGAAGGACTTGGGTAGATTACGACGTAGCTTTTGTATGGTTTTATCAATGGTGTAATGATTATCAATGAGCCATTGAGCAGATGGTGCGATGGTTTCATCATTTCGAGCAGCAAAATCACTGGTATGAAAGGCATGAAGAATAAGTTTAGCATTTTCATTCAATCTCTTGCGAAAATCTCCTACTCCTTCATATTCAGGGAGTAAAATTTCTTTACCAGAAGCTATATCATGCCCTAAGTTATAAAGATCTTCCTGTACCTTATAAATTGCACGAAGAGGAAAATCCGTATTAATAAAATGATCTTTTTTCTCTTTTTGAGAAAAAAAGCACTTTATGAAAGGTATTATGCACGTCATAGTGTCCCATTGTTATTCAATTACATTGTTTTTTATTTAAATTTTAAGCATTTTATCTGAATAGTGAACCGTTGTTAGACAAAAAACAAACTTTTTGTTTTTATTTGCAAGCATTTATAATTTTTGTTTCAATAATTTAAAAATAAGCAGACAATTTTTTTATAAAATAAAAAGGTCACTCCTAATGAGTGACCTTAATAATAAAACCAACTTTAATGATTGATGATTAATCTTGTTCTTGTTTTTTCAAAGCTGCACCCAGAATATCACCAAGAGAAGCACCTGAATCTGTAGAACCATATTGTGCAACAGCTTCTTTTTCCTCTGCAATTTCTAAAGCTTTAATCGATACTGAAATTTTACGTGTTTTTTTATCAAATGCTGTGATGCGAGCATCAACCTTTTGCCCAATTGCGAAACGCTCAGGACGTTGCTCATCACGATCACGCGCAAGATCAGCACGCCGAATGGTTGTCTCAAGGTTGTGGTCAATCAATTTCACACCAATGTCATTGTCGTTAACAGCAATCACTTCGCATGTTACAACTGCACCTTTTCGCAATTCGCCAGAAGCAGCTGCTTCTCCAACTTTATCGCTGGAAAGCTGCTTAATTCCAAGAGAAATGCGCTCTTTTTCAATGTCAACATCAAGGACCACAGCCTTAACGATATCGCCTTTATTATAAGTATCAATAACTTGTTCACCAGGACGGTTCCAATCAAGATCAGACAAATGAACCATACCGTCAACATCGCCTTCAAGCCCAATAAACAGACCAAATTCTGTTTTATTTTTAACCTCTCCTTCAATTTGCGAATTGACAGGAAATTTATTGGCAAAAGCTTCCCATGGATTTTCAAATGTTTGTTTTAAGCCAAGAGAAATACGCCGTTTAGAAGGATCAATCTCAAGAACAACCACTTCTACTTCTTGTGATGTAGACAGAATTTTTCCAGGATGAACATTTTTCTTTGTCCAGCTCATTTCAGAAACATGGATCAGCCCTTCGATTCCTGGTTCAATTTCAACAAAACCACCGTAATCAGTAATGTTGGTAACAGCACCCGTAATTTTTTTACCAATCGGATACCGGACACTGATGCTTTCCCAAGGATCACTTTCAAGCTGTTTCATTCCAAGAGAAATACGGTGCGTATCTTGATTAATGCGAATAATCTGCACTTTAATCGTTTGGCCAATTGTGAGCACTTCAGATGGGTGATTAACACGCCGCCATGCCATATCTGTAACGTGCAAGAGACCATCAATCCCACCAAGATCAACAAAGGCACCATAATCTGTAATATTTTTCACCACACCTTCAACGATTTGGTTTTCTTCAAGATTTTGTACGATTTCTGAACGTTGCTCAGCGCGACTTTCTTCTAAAACAGTGCGGCGTGAGACCACAATATTGCCACGACGACGATCCATCTTCAAAATTTCAAAGGACTGTGAATTATGCATGAGAGGTGAAACATCACGAATGGGACGAATATCAACTTGGCTGCGAGGTAAGAAAGCAACGGCACCATCAAGATCAACTGTAAAACCACCTTTTACTTGGCTAAAGATCACTCCATCAACGCGTGCACCAGCATTGAATTTTTCCTCCAAACGGACCCAACTTTCTTCGCGCCGTGCTTTTTCACGCGATAAAACAGCTTCACCCATCGCATTTTCAATGCGTTCAATGTAAACCTCAACTTCATCGCCAACTTGCAAAGAACCATCTTTTGCTTTAGCTCCAAATTCTTTGAGAGGAATACGTCCTTCGACTTTAAGACCAGCATCAATAATGGCCATGTCTTTTTCGATTGCAATAACACGACCTTTAACAACAGATCCTTCATTAAGATCATTAGTTTGAAAAGATTCTGTTAAAAGGGCTTCAAAATCCGCTGTTGTGGGATTGTATTGTGACATAAGAACTCCTAATATATACCTTGTATTATAAGGTATGAGCGCTAGGTTAGTGTTAACATGAGTAACTCCCTAGCCTTTTCCTTGAATAAAGGAAAAAAGTTAGCGCTAGGCTGGAAGTTACCTTAACGAATTTATCCAATTATATGCATTTTTATGATTGGATCAACAAAACTGCATGCAATTTCAAATGTTGCTTCTATACTCAATTCTGACGTATCAAGCAAGTGGGCGTTTTTTGCTGGTTTTAGTGGACTTTGTTTGCGCGTTATATCGCGACTGTCGCGCTGTTCAAGTTGAGCTAGGATTTCATGATAATTTGCTTGAACACCTTTTTTTAAAATCTCTTGGTAGCGGCGTTTGGCGCGTGTTTGAACATTGGCTAGAATATAAAACTTGATATCGGCATCAGGACAAACAATCGTTCCGATATCACGCCCATCAAGCACACAGCCGGGCAAAACTTTAGCAAAGTTGCGTTGTTTTTCGACAAGAATTTTGCGTACAGCAGGGTTAATTGCTATTTTTGAAGCCGCTTCACCAAGTTCATGAGAAGAAAGAAGAGAAGGATTTAAGGTATTAAAATCAAGTTCTTTAGCATAAATAATAGCATTTTTTTCATCATTAAGAGCTAAATTTTGTTGTAAAAGCGTATGAGCAACACTACGATAAGTAAGACCAGTATCGAGATGACGAAGGCGATAATGTGCAGCAATTTTGCGTGCTAAGGTTCCTTTGCCTGAGGCAGCAGGTCCATCAATGGCGATAACAAAAGGCTTCAAGCGATTTTTCCCCCAAGTTGTTTTATAAAAGGAATAAATTCTGGAAAGCTCGTAGCGATCATTCGTTTATCATCAATGGTAACAGGTTTTTCTGACACAAGCCCAAAAATGAGAAAACACATAGCAATTCGATGATCAAGATGTGTAGCAACATACCCACCCCCCAAACCTTTGGCAGAACCTTTTCCATAAACAATAAGAAAATCTTGACCTTCTTCACAGTCTACGCAATTAATTTTTAATCCTTGAGCAACAGCAGACAATCGATCCGATTCTTTTACACGCAATTCTTCAATTCCTAGCATAACTGTTTTGCCTTCTGCAAAGGCAGCTGCTACTGCCAAAGCAGGATATTCATCTATCATCGATGGAGCACGTTCTTTGGGCACCGTAACGCCTCTAAGGACCGATGATTTTATCCGTAGATCAGCAACATCCTCTCCACCTGTTTGACGTCGGTTCAAAAATTCAATTTGAGCACCCATTTCCCACAATGTTTCGATAAGTCCTATTCGAGAGTTATTTATCAAAACATTTTCAATGGTGATATCAGAGTCTTCTATAAGAAGGGCTGCGATAATTGGAAAAGCAGCAGAAGAAGGATCACCCGGAATATGAATCGTTTGTCCAGTAAGATGGGGTTGACCATTAAGATGAATCAAACGCGCACCTTCGTTATCTTTTTCTATTTCAAGTTGCGCACCGAATGCTTTTAACATTTTTTCCGTATGATCTCGTGTCAGAACTGGTTCAATAACAGTTGTAGTGCCGGCGGTATTGAGTCCAGCAAGCAGGATTGCTGATTTAATTTGGGAGGAAGCTATTGGAACACGGTAACGAATCGGATTAGCCATTTTCGGACCATAAAGCGTTAAAGGAAGGTGATCGTCGCGCGTTGCCTCAATTTCAACCCCCATGAGACGCAGTGGATCAAGGATACGTCCCATTGGACGTTTAGAGAGAGAAGCATCACCAATAAAGGTTGTTTTCATATGATATGGACCAACCATTCCCATAACCAAACGAGCACCTGTTCCAGCGTTTCCAAAGTCTAAAGGTTTTTGTGCAGCTAAAAGGCAACCATTCCCTGTTCCTCGTATGATCCAGAAGTCTTCTTTTTTAATAATACAGGCACCCATAGCTTGCATAGCAGCAGCTGTATTGAGTACATCAGCGCTTTCAAGTAATCCATGAATATATGTCTCACCACTTGCTAATCCTCCCAATATAAGAGAGCGATGAGAGATTGATTTATCTCCTGGTATTTGAATTTTTCCAGAGAGACTACTCGATTTATAGGTGGTTATAGGGATTGCTTTTTGCATGGAAATTCTATTTAATTCTATCTAACTTTTATGAAATTGTGCATCCTTTAGCACATGCTTTAAAAGACGTCATGAAAAAATCACTGTGGAACAGTGTATTTATCTTTGACAAAGGTATTATTTTTCGATTAAGCACCATAAAATTTATCTTTTAATGGAATAATAGTTAATCAAAGAGGCACGGTTTATGGCAAAACAAGAACTTGGAACTAAACGTGTTGATCCAGAAACAGGAAAAAAATTTTACGATCTAAATCGCGATCCTATTGTGTCGCCCTATACAGGGATTTCTTATCCGCGTTCTTACTTTGAAGTTGCAGCAGCGGAAGCAAATAATGAAGAAGAAGTTGATACTGAAGAGCTTGATACAGCACTTGAAAAATCTGCTTTTATGCTTCTTGAAGATGATGATGTGGATTCTAAAGATGACGATCTTCCTGATTTAGAAGATAGTGATGTAGATCTTGGTGATGATGATGATACATTTTTGTCTCATGATGGTGACGATGAAGATGATGACGTTACTGATATTCTCGGAGGCGGTGTTTCTAATGATGACGATGCTTAAAAGAAGTAAAAGAGGACATCTTTTCTATTGAATGTAAATTCTTCTTGATATTCAATTTTGATCGTTCTAGAAAAGTTGGAATCGTATACTGTCTTTTTGGGACAATTTGTTTTTATAGGGGCTATAGCTCAGCTGGGAGAGCGCTTGCATGGCATGCAAGAGGTCAGCGGTTCGATCCCGCTTAGCTCCACCAAAAGGACCAACTGTTCTACCAAGGGAATCAATCATAATAAAAGATGTGTGCATCAATTTAAAAGGTTTATGTGCTATTTATTATCATTCCAATAGCGCCTGTTCCTTGCATTTTAATGATATTATAATACATTTTTAATCATTTGTTGGATTATAAAATTTACTGTCGCAACCATGAAAGTAGATAATTTTTTTATGCTTTGCACAGAAATAGAAAATGATCTGTTTAACCTGCGCCTTGTCTTAAAGGACAAAATCTGAATTTCCTTTACCACAATATTTCCACAAATATCATAATATGTTGGTTACTGGTGTCTTTTTAAAAGATATGAAGTACTTAAACAAAGAGTAGAGAATAAAATATTAAAATATACTTCTCAATTATTGCGAATCAGAACTTTTTTCGAGTATTTTTAGCCTGATCAGATGTTCTACCAATTAAAAAATACCCACCTTGAGTAGCGTATACCTGCTCAATACTAAGGTATATTAACGCTTAAATAATATATTGAATCAATTAATTTTTTTCCTTGCACGTCACAAACAAGGTCGAGGTGTGAGAGCAAAGTGGTGCCATCATTATATGTGCTAATTCCCAATGTTACCGATAATTCTTACATTTGAAAATGTATGTTCATAAAAAAATATTTTTAGTCTTTTCTTTCACAGTTTTTATCCACATACCCATTGTGCTTGTTATGTGCAAGCCAATGGTTTTATTGATTCAACCTCAAGAGATCTGAAACGATAAAACCCTACGCCATTCGAGATTCTTACTTTAATATGAATAACGATATATTATCTTTATAAATCAATATCTTAAACCATTTAAGAAAAAGAATAAAAATGCTTCTCATAAATATTCTCAAATGCAAAAGCTATCACAACATTGGAGACTGACTTGTTACTTCATAGGCGTTACAAATCTTTCTCTGAATATTCCCTACCCTGAATATTCATTGTGTATAAAGTTGCATATACCTTATCATCCTATAAACGGGAGTGTTTTTACAATACAATAAGATAACTTCTTTCAATTAAGATGAACTGGATGGACGAATATGTTTTATTTCATACAACACTAAATACACCTAGTTCTTTTGAAGACTGTAGCGCCCTCTTTATACAAAATAACGTTTTTTCGTTTAATGCATTTCTCGTTTTTTTATATTGAATATTTTACCCTTTTTATGATGCCCGAATTGCATTTGTTTTAATTGCTATTTTATACGCTTAACAAAGAAAATATTCATATAATAATCAGCCAGTAATACGCATAATGAAAATAAAAAATGATATTATATTTTAAAATTTTTCTTCAATAACCTCTAGTACTTAGCCCAATGCGAAATGCCAGCGCTAAATAGAAGATAGTTTCTATTATAAATTTTTTTAACAAAGGAGGTAAAAATGTCGAGAGTATCTTCAAATATATTGTGTATTGCAAAAACTTTCTGTTGCTTGAGTTTATTCTAAAAAATAACAATTTATTTCATTGAACGATCGGAAAAACGACACTATTTTATCATATCATGTGGAATTTTGCTTTCGAATAATTTTATCCCATCAATTCCCTGATTGAGATTTTCAAAAATCTTCCCTAATGCCATCCACATCTTTTTAATTGCTGTTCATAGAGCCTCGATATCCTTGCCATGCGCTGTGCTGTCTGTGAAAGCGCAGCACTGACATGCCCACCACTACGTGCATAAGCACCATGCCCCATATGATAATTTAAATAAAGGCTATATGCATCATCAAACCTCACCCCATTGCGTTGAACACTTTGGCGATGATACCAAGCAACAAAATCAGCAGCATCTGCGAAATTCGTACGCCATGCAAAAGACTTTCCTGTAGAGCGAAGATACATTGCCCATGTACTATCAAGCGCTTGAGCATAACCATAAGCTGTCGACCGACGCTTCCATGGAATAAAACCAAGTAGTTTTTTGCGTGGAGGACGTGCATTGTGACGAAAGCTCGATTCCATCTTAATGGTTGCAAGAATAATAGGCATAGGAATTCCATAGCGCATTTCCGCTCTTTGAGACACCTTACCCCAATTGTCAAAAAAACCATTTTTTTGTGCTAAAATAGCACAAGCATTATTTGTGTGGATGGGAGTGGTTGTTGCGCATCCCTCTAGCAAAAACACCAGTGCCCCTAAAAACAAAAGGTGTCGCATATTCCTATTCCTCTCGTTTAAGAAATAAAACAAGATAGAGATACTAAAAAATGATTACCAATCAATAAAGAACATGATCTAACTTGTAATATTTAAGAAGCTTGCTTTGCTTTATTCCTCATCAGCAAAACGCAATGTTTGCGACTGAGCCAATGTTGTCATTTTTGTTGGTTCAGAGTAATTTTCTTTTAATTCGACAGTTTCAATGCGATTTGCCCGTTTCATGATTTTGGAAGACGATATCAAAATTCCCTCTATATCTTCACTTGCTTTATGAAAGTGCTTCTGTAGTGCGCGAACACGCGTATCCATTCGTCCAAAATCTTCCATCAATTTTGCTACTTCTGATTGAATTAAATGCGCTTGTTCACGCATCCGCGCATCTTTCATAATGGTTTGTACCACTTGGACAGAGAGCATCAACAAAGATGGTGAAACAATAATCACATGGGCTCTATTGGATTTTTGTACCAATGCCTCAAAATCCTCATAAATTGTTGCGAAAATCGATTCGGATGGCACAAAAAGGAAAGCAGTGTCATGGGTTTCTCCAGGAATCAAATATTTTTGTGCAATATCACGAATATGAACTTCCATATCGGTACGAAATTGGCGTTCTGCCTCTTGACGCTCTTGCGCTGATTCTGCCTTACGCATAGCATTCCAAGCTTCCAGAGGAAATTTAGCATCAACAACAAGAGAAGGAGCTTTATTGGGCATATGAATGAGACAATCTGGGCGCTTTCCATTGGAAAGAACAGCCTGAAAAGCATAAGCGTTTGTTGGTAAGGCATCGGCAATAATTGCTTCCATCCGCCCTTGACCGAAAGTACCACGCGTCTGCTTATTACTTAAAATGGACTGCAACTGAACAACTTGTCCCGTAAGCGATTGAATATTATTTTGTGCTGCATCAATCACTGCTAAACGCTCTTGCAAACGATTCAAATTTTCATAAGTGGATTTGGTTTGTACCTGAAGTGTTTGGCCTAAGCTTGTTGTCATCCCATTGAGTTGCTCACTGAGTGATTTATTCAATTCAGCCTGCCGTTGACCAAAAATTTCCGCCATCGTTTGCATTCGTCCTTGCATTTCAGCTTGTGTTTTCAGCAAGGTAGCCATCTGCATTTGTGCCTCACGTGCGCGTTCAGCAATTTCATTTTCCAAAAATGCTTTTTTTCGATAAGAATGTATCAACATAAAAAATGCCAAACAGACAAGTATAAATAAAAGCAAAAGCATTAGTTTAGAAAAAAAATCACCAGCGAATATGGAAAAAAACGAATCAAACATAAATTGTAATATAACGCTCTTATTGTAAAAAAACGCAAGAATCCGTTATTCAATATTGACCAATAACAAACCATTGATTAATCTCTACTTATGCCAATGAGATCTTTAGTTACTTTACCTGATCCGATTTTACGGGAAGTGTCCAAACCTGTTGAGCAGGTCGATTCAGCTCTCCAAAAACTTGCGGATGACATGTTGGAAACCATGTATAATTCTAAGGGCGTTGGTCTTGCTGCTATTCAAATTGGTATACCGCTACGTATGTTGGTTATAGATGTCTCTGGAAATTCTGACGATGAGCAGAAAAAACCACTTGTTATTATCAACCCTGAAATTTTATGGCTTTCAGATGAGCGTAATATTTACAAAGAAGGCTGTCTTTCTATTCCTGATTATTTTGCAGAGGTTGAACGTCCTAAACGCCTTCGTGTTCGCTATCAGAACCGTGAAGGAAAACAAACAGAAATTGAAGCAGACGATCTCTTAGCAACTTGCTTACAGCATGAAATTGATCATTTAGATGGGCGCCTTTTTATTGATTACATTTCAAAGATCAAACGCGATATGGTGATACGAAAATTTAAAAAACGTGCAAAAGAAAAAAACATGCAGGAAGCAGTTTTGTAATGGCTTTACGATTAAGTTTTATGGGAACACCAGATTTTGCTGTTCCTATTTTACATGCTTTATTGGATGCAGGTCATGATGTTGTTGCTGTTTATAGTCAACCCCCTCGTCCAGCAGGACGTCGAGGGCTGAAATTAATCCCCTCCGCTGTTCACACCGTAGCAAAAGAAAAATCCATTCCTGTCTTCACGCCTCAAACACTCAAAACAATCGAACAACAGGAGCAATTTGCAGCACTTTCTGTTGATGCTGCTATTGTGGTGGCTTATGGACTCCTTTTACCTAAAGCTATTCTCGAAGCACCGCGTTTTGGTTGTTTTAATGCCCACGCTTCACTCTTACCACGTTGGCGTGGTGCTGCGCCTATTCAACGAGCAATTATGGCTGGTGATAAAGAAACAGGTATCATGATCATGAAAATGGATGAAGGACTTGATACGGGGCCTATCGCTCTTTCTCGCTCCATCCCCATTACTGATAACACCACCACTGCTGAGCTTTCAAACAGACTTTCACATATTGGCGCAGAACTTATGGTAGAGACTTTATCAACTCTTGAAAAAGGACAACTTAAACTGACCCCACAATCAGAGGAAGGCATCACCTATGCAGCCAAAATTAAGAAAGAAGAAACCCGCATTGATTGGACAAAACCTGCAGAGTTTATTCATAGGCATATTCGCGCGCTCTCTCCCTCTCCTAGTTGCTGGTGCAACATGAATATCGGTGGACGAGAAGAACGTGTAAAAATTCTTGATAGTCGCTTAACGACAGGTCCTTCTCTTGAAATTGGACGGATAGAACCAGATTCTTTGATTATCCATTGTGGGCAAGGACGGATAGAAATAACCTCTCTCCAAAGATCTGGCGGTAAAATTCTTGAGTGCGCAACCTTTTTGCGAGGTGCTCATATTTCTGCTGTTTTTTAAGATGCCACGTTTTAAACTCACTCTTGAATATGATGGTTCAAATTATGCTGGTTGGCAGCGTCAAGCAAAACTTCACACGATACAAGGAGCTCTTGAACAAGCAATTTTTTGCTTTAGTGGACAACAATTGACCATAACAACAGCAGGAAGAACCGATGCGGGCGTACATGCTACGGGACAAGTTGCCCATGTTGATTTCATAAAAAACTGGCCCCCCCATACTGTGCGTGACGCGCTCAATGCTCTTTTACGTAAACAGGGAGAAGCGATTTCAATCTTAAATGTAGAAAATGCCCCTGATGACTTTGATGCACGATTTTCCGCAACCAAACGTCATTATCTTTTTAAAATACTTAATCGTCGCTCTCCACCAGCTTTAAATGCCAAACGCGTATGGTGGTTGCCAAAGCCTCTTAATGCTGAAGCCATGCATGAAGCTGCGCAAAAGCTTGTAGGACAACATGATTTTACAACTTTCCGTTCAGCACATTGCCAAGCCAAAAGCCCTATTCGCACCCTTGAACGTCTCGATATTCAAAGAGAAGGTGAAGAAATTTTCCTTTATGCACAAGCTCGTTCTTTTCTTCATCATCAAATCCGTTCATTCGCAGGAAGCCTCATGGAAGTGGGTATTGGACGTTGGACAGCTCAAGATCTCGAAACAGCTCTTCATGCTAAAGATCGTAAACGTTGTGGTGTTGTTGCCCCCCCCTCAGGACTTTATTTAACCAAAGTAGAGTATTAATGATCCTTCAAGAGTGAGCATCTCAAAAGTCGTTAAGGCAATTTATAAAAAGAACGAATTTCTTCAAAAGCTTCTGCTGCTGTATTAACAAATTTCACAAAATTAATATCAGTAGGAGAAATTGTACCTTGTGCAGACAGATACTCAAAATTGACAGTATTGCTCCAAAATTCTTTGCCAAACAATAAAATCGGTACCTGTTTCATACGCCCCGTCTGTACTAAAGTTAATGTCTCAAACAGTTCATCCAGAGTCCCAAATCCTCCTGGAAAAATGGCTAGGGCTTTCGCTCGTACTAAAAAATGCATTTTGCGCATCCCCAAATAATGAAAATTGAAACATAAATGCGGCGACACATACGAATTAGGCTCTTGCTCATGTGGTAAAATAATATTCAAGCCAATCGTTGGGGCACCAACATCACAAGCACCACGATTTCCCGCCTCCATGATTCCTGGTCCGCCCCCCGTAACAACCACAAATTCACGATATTGTGTCGTAGCAGAATAGAGTGAGCACAAACGCGCAAACTCTCTTGCTTCATCGTAATAATGTGACATAGCATGCAAATTTTTCTTTTGTATTTCATTTTTTGCAGCCCACGCTGCTTGCCCAGGTTCAGGAATACGCGCACCACCAAATAAAACAACTGTTGATTGAATATCATATTCTTTAAGGGTTATTTCCGGCTTTAAAAATTCAAGACTAATACGTTGTGAACGCAGCTCTGGACGCATCATAAAATCTTGATCGATATAGGCTAAACGATAAGTAGACGAACGCACCTGTGCTGAATTAGAGACTTTATGGATCTGTTGTAGAGCATCCTTCGTATGGAGAAGTGGCGTCCAGTTTTCTTGCTCCCTTTTTCTTTTTTCTTTACAGCTTTTTTTCATGCACCTGTCCTACTTCCTCATCGTTTTATTGACTGAACACATTTCTTCGCGTAGTTCATAGAGAATAAATCTTGAAGCTTTCAACTTGTTTAACGGAACTCTCGTCATGACCCATATCACACAACTTGAAATTATTATCGAACAAGCTTTTGACGATCGCGATTCTATCGATACTACCACAAAAGGCGAAATACGTGAGAGTGTTGAACATGCATTGAACCTTCTTGATAAAGGTGAAATCCGTGTTGCAGAACGACAAAAAAATGGACAATGGCATGTTCATCAATGGTTGAAAAAAGCGGTTTTACTCTCTTTTCGGCTTAATCCTATGCAAATTATTACTGGTGGAATCAATGGGACACATTGGTGGGATAAAGTTCCTTCAAAATTCTCTGGTTGGCAAGAGGCAGATTTTAAAAGTGCTGATTTCCGTTCCGTTCCTGGAGCCATTGTACGTCATTCTGCTTACATTGCACCCAATGTTATATTGATGCCATCCTTTGTCAATCTTGGTGCTTTTATCGATGAGGGCACAATGGTTGATACATGGACCACCGTTGGTTCTTGTGCACAAATTGGTAAACATGTCCATCTTTCTGGCGGTGTTGGTATTGGAGGTGTTTTAGAACCACTGCAAGCAAATCCAACAATCATTGAAGATCATTGCTTTATCGGTGCTCGCTCTGAAATTGTTGAAGGCTGTATTATCCGTGAAGGTGCTGTTTTGGGAATGGGAGTCTTTATTGGAAAATCAACAAAGATTATTGACCGTACAACAGGTGAAATTTTTATTGGTGAAGTACCAGCCTATTCAGTGGTTGTACCAGGTTCTCTCCCCGGAAAACCTTTACCAAATGGTGAAGCAGGCCCAAACCTTTATTGTGCTGTTATTGTAAAACGCGTTGATCAAAAAACACGAGAAAAAACATCTATTAATGATCTTTTACGTTCTTAGACACAAGATTAATTCATAATAATATTTCATCGTTTTTTAACTTGAATAATGACCTCGAATACAAGGATTCTCTCATTTCAAATCCTTTCATAGTGAATCAATCACTATCATTTCCTTGCTCGTTACAAACGCAGTTGGTATGTGGGTAAGAAACACTTCAAGAAAAGAGTGAAATACCTTTAATGAATTCTCTCAAGTGATAAGGACTGTCATAATATTTTGAGCTGAAAAAGAGTATGATAGGTGCGCTTTGCACCTTTCTGACGCGTAAAAGCGGTAATGCCAAATGGATTTTATATCATTCACAGTGTATTTTACGTTATATTTTTCATAGCCCCCGTTGTGAAATGGAGTTTGATGTATTGAGTGATGATTTACGAAAACGAGCACGCCAATATGCAACATAAATGTATTTTGTTTAAAGCATTCTGTTTTACGTGAGAAAGTGATACCATTATGCAATACACAAGAACATGAAGCACGACGCAATTCTATTTAAAAGTGTTCTTTAAACACCTGAACCAATCGACAAAAGCAAAAGCGCAATCAATGAGAGAAAATACCCCTTTTTTCATTATTTGTTCATTTTGAGCGCTTGAATAAATGCCGATTGTGGAATTTCTACTTTTCCAAATTGGCGCATCCGCTTTTTGCCTTCTTTTTGCTTTTCCAAAAGTTTGCGCTTACGCGTAACATCACCCCCGTAACATTTCGCTGTTACATCTTTACGCAAAGCACGAATCGTTTCGCGCGCTATAACTTTACCACCAATAGCCGCTTGAACTGGAATCTGAAACATATGCTGAGGAATAAGATCTTTCAGTTTTTCACACATTGAACGCCCGCGCTTTTCTGCAATCGTGCGGTGAACAAGCATCGATAATGCATCAATAGGCTCTCCATTCACCAAAATAGACATTTTAACTAAATCACCTTCTGCATAATCTGTCATTTGATAATCAAAAGAAGCATAACCCTTTGAAATCGATTTTAGCCGATCATAAAAATCAAAAACAACTTCATTCAGTGGTAAATCATACGTTACCATAGCACGGGTTCCAACATAGGACAAACCAACCTGTACCCCACGCCGCTCTTGGCATAGCTCTAAAATTGAACCAAGATAATTATCAGGAGTCATGATTGTCGCTCGAATCCATGGTTCTTCTATGGAAGAAATTTTAACCACATCAGGCATATCCGCTGGATTGTGCAACTCTTTAACAGAACCATCATTCATATTCATGCGATAAACAACTGAAGGTGCTGTCGCAATTAAATCCAAATTAAACTCACGCTCTAATCGCTCTTGAATAATTTCAAGATGCAGAAGTCCCAAAAAACCACAGCGAAAACCAAATCCCAAAGCCGCAGACGTTTCCATTTCAAAAGAAAAACTCGCATCATTTAAGCGTAATTTGCCCATGGCTGCACGCAAATCATCAAAATCAGCAGCATCAATTGGAAAAAGTCCACAAAAGACAACCGGTTGCGCCGGCTTAAAACCAGGCAAAGCATTTTCACAAGGACGACGCTCTTCAGTAATCGTATCCCCAACCCGTGTATCTGCTACCTCTTTGATAGAAGCAGTGATAAAACCAATCTCGCCTGGTCCTAATTCATCAACCTGTACCATTTTAGGTGTAAAAACCCCAACGCGCTCAACTGGATATTTTGCACCTGTACCCATCATACGAATGGTTTGGCCTTTTTTTAAAATACCATCTATCACCCGTACCAAAACAATGACACCAAGATATGCGTCATACCAGCTATCAACCAACATTGCTTTCAAGGGATTTGCAACATCGCCTGTATGTGGAGGTGGTAATTGTGCAACAATTGCCTCCAGAACATCAGGAACACCCAAACCTGTTTTTGCTGATATTTCTACTGCTTGAGATGTATCAATGCCTATCACATCTTCAATTTGTTCTTTAACACGCTCAGGTTCTGCTGCTGGAAGATCAACTTTATTGAGAACAACAACCAACTCATGGGAATTATCAATGGCTTGATAAACATTTGCTAACGTCTGCGCCTCTACGCCTTGGCTTGCATCCACCACCAACAGAGAACCTTCACAAGCTGCCAGTGAACGCGAAACCTCATAAGCAAAATCCACATGACCTGGTGTATCCATAAGATTTAAAATATAGGTTTCACCATTCTTTGCCTTATAGTGTAAACGTACCGTCTGTGCTTTAATAGTAATTCCACGTTCACGCTCAATATCCATGGAATCGAGTACTTGTTCTTTCATCTCACGTGTATCAAGCCCACCTGTTATTTGAATCAAACGATCAGCTAAAGTGGATTTGCCGTGATCAATATGCGCCACTATGGAAAAATTACGAATATAATTACGATCTATTGTCATATAAGGCGATTTAGCAAAGAATAATACAAAACGCAAAGACCAATTATGCTCCGGCTTCTATCAAAAGAATATAAACCTAAAAAGCTTCTCAAAACACAACTTTTTATAGCCTAAAAAATGAGGCTTTTGTTTGCTAAATTAAATCCAAGGGTGCTAAAATGATCCTTTCACATCTTATTTGATAACTCATATGCTGTAGTAAGCTAGCACCATCACACACTTTGCCAATCTCCAATATTGCGACGATCCTTTACACTTGAAAAAGTTTATAAGGGATATGCCTTTCTTGTACAGTCTTTACCCACATGCCCCCACCCACTTGTGATGTGTAAGAAAGTGATTTGGATTGATTTAACATGAAAATGATTTGAAGTGAGAAAGTTTTACAGTATTCAGGGTTCTAACTCAATGTGAATAATGATATATTATAATTATAAATCAATGTATTATCATATTTATATGATGGGCGTGTATATCATTTAGGCTTGCAATAAATTCGCAAGAAATGCTTTTTTATTTGTACGCAATAATCTTCTTTTTTAGCAATCTTATATAAGATAACATGAATATCGAGGGAGTTTCTTCTTAATTTTTAAAACTTTAGAAATAGGCTTTATTGAACAAAGTTTTTATGTCCTTTTTATACAACTCCTCCCTTCCTTCATTAAATATAAAACACACAAATCCTCTTCGATTCATTGGATAACGCATTGATTTATAATGATCGTTTATTGTTTTGCAATTTAAATTAAAGCTCTGAATATCGCGAGCTTCTCTCATTTTAAATCTTCTCATAATGAATCAATAAATTTTTTGCTCCCCCATTATAAAACAGAGCTAGTGTATGGATAAAAACGTTTAAGAAATGAGTAAAAATACCTCTCTCTTTCAAATGCCAAAAGCTATCGTAATATTGAGAACAGATAAAGAAAATGCTCGTGCCTTTTATTTTAAGTAAAATGATGATGCTCTGTGGTTTTTCTATACTTCATGCAAACCGTCAATGAATATGATGTATATTGAGAAAATTATCTTTTAAAAAACGCTTTAATGTACAACGTTATGGGGATACTTTGGGCGTTCTATTTTGCGTGAGAAGCGTAACTCTATTAAAGGACAAAAGAAATAACGTGCGACAGTGCGTAATTTTCATTATTCAAAAACATTACCGTAGATGTTTTTGAAAGTTGTTAAAGCCGAATTTAAAGATGAGCGTTAATTTTTACCTTTATATCACCTCATGCTTTGGCTCAATGAAGGTTGTCTGCCCGGTTCAGAAATCTGACAAACAGATAGAAGCATACTATTTCTCCACTTTGGCATGCAAAAGCTGGAATAATTTATAGAACTTCTTAATCATCTTAGTATTAAAAAAGCTCCAAAAATGAAAACTCTACAAGCAAAAATCTCATGCAATAAAATCATAATAAAAAAATGTATAGCTAATCAATTTTTTTAATTGCTTTATTTTTTTTACGCCATTGTGAAGGTTGTAATTCAGCCACAATTATCCCAATCAGAATAAGCAAACCGCCCAATAAAGCTAAGGGAGATAAATGTTCGCCAGCCAAACGCCCAACAATACCAGCCCATACCGGTTCACCTGCGTAAATGAGTGTCGCACGCGTAGGGGAAATAGACTTTTGTGCCCAATTCATAGCTAATTGAATGATGGCACTCATTAATGCCAATCCTATACCAATATTAAACCACACCCACGAAAATTCAGGGATGCTTTCACCCATCAAAGGCATACAAGCAAATGAAAAAAAACCACTAAAAAATAACTGAATAATGGTTACACGCCGACTATCAACCTTGTTCGCAAAAATTCCGATGAGTATGACTTCTCCAGCAATCGCTAAAGCGCCTAACAAAGTTAAAATTTCGCCTTTTGAAAAATCAAAATTTCCCGGCTTTTGTCCTGAAATAAATACAAGCCCAATAAAAGCGAAAATAATACCAATCCAACAAGCTAAACGGGGAGGTTTTTTAAAAACAATCCATTGCAAGATTGGAACCATCGGTACATAAAGCGCTGTGATAAAAGCTGACTGACTACTAATAATTGTTTGAAGTCCAGCTGCTTGAAAAGCATAACCAAAAAACATGGCTAAACCTATCGCCATCCCAGCGAAAACTTCATAAACAGTTATACCTTTTATAGAGCGCCAAAAAATTACCCCACATATAAGAGATGCAACAATAAAACGAAATCCAACAAAAAACAGAGGACCACTATAGCGTACCGCAATGTGAATGACTAAAAATGTAATGCCCCACAATATTGTCGCAGTAAATATTGCCAATTCTGGCTTACTTAATAAAGGATATTTAAACTGTTTTAGATTCACCATGAAAAACTTTCTCTTCCAATTTTCCCCACAATTTATGAAACAATAAGCGTTCCAACTCCCTGTTCGGTAAACAGCTCTAGTAAAACAGAATGAGGAGTTTTACCATTTAAAATGACAACACCTTCCACACCATTTTGAAGGGCTTTTATGCAAGTCTCTACTTTTGGAATCATGCCTCCTGAAATTGTCCCATTTTTAATAAATTTCTCAGCTTCAGAAACTGTCAATTCTTTTAAAAGTTTACCTTGTTTATCCAAAACACCAGGAACATCAGTGAGAAATAAAAGGCGTTTAGCCTCTAATGCACCAGCAATAGCTCCAGCAAAAATATCAGCATTGATATTATAAGTTTTACCATCGCGTCCTGGAGCTACAGGAGCAAGAACTGGTATCATTTCAGAAGATGCTAAAAGATCTAGCAATGTGCGGTCAACTTCAACAGGCTCACCAACAAACCCCAAATCTAAAACACGTTCAATATGCGAATCAGGATCAATGACAGTTTTATAAGCCTTTTCGGCAAAAACCATATTGCCATCCTTGCCGCATAATCCTATTGCCCATTCACCCTCAGCATTGATGAGAGCAACAATTTCTTTATTTATGGAACCCGCTAAAACCATTTCAACCACTTCAACGATCCGCTCATCGGTTACCCGTAGTCCGTTTTCAAATCGTGATTCAATCCCCATTTTCATTAAAATTTCAGCAATTTGAGGCCCACCACCATGAACAACAACAGGATTGATCCCCGATTGCTTTAATAGAGCAATATCACGCGCAAATGCTCGTCCCAAAGCAGGATCACCCATAGCATGGCCGCCATATTTTACCACGACCGTTTCATTTTCATATTTTTGCATATAAGGTAAAGCAGACGATAAAAATGCTGCTTGTTTTTCCAAAACATCTACATCACCGTTTTTAGCATCATCCATCAATAGAGCCTCCTCATCACTTTTTACCATCTCTTAATGAAATTTAGGAAAAGTGAAAACAATAAAACCAAACTTTACTCTATCCACCCCCTCCCCTGAAAATCGTCAATTTTCCTCTAAATTACGAAAAAGGAATAGCAAAATGAAATACAAAAAACTTCCTTTAAAAATTGACAGCGAAAAATTAAACAAAATAGACGTAAAAAAATGTCATTATTTTATGATCTTATATATAAAATTGAAAAGCAAAATTTTGAAGCTAAGCCGTACATTCAACTCATTAGTTTATCCCTATGGATACTTAACAATGAATAGGAATATATACAACCATTGATTTTGTAAGATAAAAATAAAGTTTCTTATAATAATAAAATTAACATATTCCCAAGATAAGAAATCACTCAACTGCTTTATAGCTTATCCCAATAAACTATAACTTTGGTTTTAAAAATTTGACTTTTTCTCAATCATTAAACATGAGGAAATGTCAATTGAACGCTCCTCATGGAGAATCATAATAAGTTGATTTATAATCATAATTTATCTTTTTATATCGTAAAATCGAAAAAAGGCTTTGCAAAATTATCATATATTGTGACTTTATTTCGATAACTCTTCAGAAGCATCTTCGTAAAAGCATTTAATTGTTTAGATTACTCTCTTCGTAAGGTTTTATAAAACTTCTCATTTTTCATGATCGGTCATTAAGTTTTTCTTTCTGCATAGCGATACATGCTTGAATTATTCAATGTTTTGTAGAATTTTTAATTCTTTTAATTATGTTATTTTATGAAAAAAGATTCATTTCGTAAATTTCTCTTTCCATATCACCAATCAATTTCAACAATATATCGTGCTGTTTTCTAAGCATATTGTGCTATTTTTTATTGTATTTATTTTTTCTTTTTAAAGGTAACTTCCTCTATCTTCCCACCAACTTTTTATTATGCCAATAAATTCAATTAAGTGAATTCCATCGAATCTGTTTCCCCACAAGAGAGATATATCGAAAAGTGTTTTGTTATGTCTTCTTTAGCATTCAACACACATTATCTCATTCCACAATTTCTTTGGAACAAAATAAACTTGATTATAGCGTTTTTATTATCTGGAAAAACTGTTTATGACATCAGAAATACAAAACTAAATCCGCATCTAAAAAGACATGATTACTGCTAAAAGCTAAGATGAGGCATGTAAAAGCTATTCCGAACAAAATAACCCTTATTTTAAAGGAAGCAGTGATTAAAACTATGAAAAATGCCAAAAATAAAATCGGTTATAAGAAGTTGATACTTTATTTGAAAAAGATGGATTGCCTAACAGCTTATTTAGCGTTTCTTGGCAAGCCGCTACCTATTTTATAGTTTTATTATAGAGCCTTTAAAAAGAAATTTTGAGTGAAAAAATAAACACCAAAAATACTGAATGCATAAAGGCAGTTATCATGACACTGGCAATATTTATTATCAATCACTCAATTGCGTTCTTATATGGATAAGCCCTTTTTAAAATGTCATAGACACTCAAAAATAAGACTTATCCATAAAACTCATGAAATATAAAAACTATCAGCAGCAGGAGTTTATCCTAAATTAGCTGTCTCTCTCTTTTCTTTTCAAGAAAAAATGCTTTTCAAAGATAATGAGACAATAGAAAGCTTAATGAAAATAACTTTCCCACAGTTCTCTCTAATTATTCTGAGAACATTCACATAATTTTAACCAGAAATATTTTCAAAAAATTCTTTCATACGTGAAAAAAAACCATGTGATTGCGGTGAATTTTCATGATTTGAGAGTTTCTCAAATTTTTGCAACAATTCACGTTGTTCTTGCGTTAATTTCTGCGGTGTCTCAATCGTGATATGGATGTAAAGATCACCCCTTGCTTGCTGACGGCGCAACATGGGCATACCTTTGCCTCTAAGGCGGAATTGACGTCCATTTTGTGTCCCTTCTGGAATCTTAACGCGTGCTTTAACACCATCAAGGTCGGAAACTTCAAACTCTCCTCCTAAAGCAGCTGTTACCATTGAAATAGGAACGCGACAGTGAAGATCTGCTCCTTCTCGCTGAAAAAACTCATGCGGTTTAATGGAAAGGAAAATATAAAGATCACCATTGGGGCCACCACGAATACCAGCATCACCCTCACCAGAAAGACGAATACGCGTTCCATCTTCAATACCAGCTGGAACATTTACGCTTAATGAACGTTTTTTCTCTATACGCCGTGTCCCCTGACATTTGGGGCATGGATCCGTAATAGTTTCACCACGTCCATGACATGTAGGACATGTCCGCTCAATAGAAAAGAACCCCTGTGCAGCACGCACACGACCAGATCCATGACATGTTCCACAAACTTGCGGCTTAGAGCCTTTTCTCGCTCCTGATCCTTCACAAACATCACACGTAACGGAACTGGGAATATTAATTTCTGCAGTTTTTCCTGAAAATGCTTCTTCTAAAGTCACTTCCATATTATAACTCAAATCTGCGCCACGTTCGCGACTATCACCACGCTTACGGTGTGTCCCTCCCATAATCTCACCAAAAAAGTCTTCGAAAATATCCGCAAATCCACCACCAGCAGCAAAACCACCAAAGGGATTTGCTCCCCCTTGACCACCGCTATTTTCAAAGGCCGCATGGCCAAATCGATCATAAGCAGCACGCTTCTGGGGATCTTTAAGAACTTCATAGGCTTCGCCAATTTCTTTGAATTTTCGCTCTGCCTCTTTATCCCCCGCGTTGCGATCAGGATGATATTGCATTGCCAACTTACGAAAAGCAGATTTCAACTTTTTATCATCACATTCGCGAGTCACGCCAAGAATTTCATAATAGTCAACCTTCATCATGTATTCCTGATAATTTTTCTGTCATCCATCTTTATGGATAATATTGCTTTTAATTTATATTTTTAGCAACAAAGTTGCAACTTATCTCAAATAATAAAGCCCAGCCTTATATTTCAAAGGCCGGGTTTATCAATTAATCAACACATATGCTGACACTATTTCTTCTTATCATTAACTTCTTCAAAATCAGCATCAACAACATCATCATTCTTTGCCTCTGTTTCAGTGTCAGCGCTCGCTGCTTGTGAGGCTTCGTACATAGCCTGTCCAAGCTTCATACTGACTTCTGCTAATTTTTGCATCTTTGTTGTTACTTCTTCCGTATCACTGCCTTCAAGCGCAGATTTCAAATCAGATATTGCTGTTTCAATCTGTCCCTTTTCTTCAGCTGATACTTTATCGCCATATTCATTGAGCGACTTTTCAGTTGAATGAATAAGAGCCTCCGCTTGATTTCTAGCTTCAACACCTTCACGGCGTTTTTTATCCTCAGCCGCGTGCTCTTCTGCATCCTTTACCATTTTTTCAATATCAGCATCACTTAAACCACCTGATGCCTGAATACGAATTTGATGCTCTTTACCTGTTCCCTTATCTTTGGCTGAAACATTAACAATACCATTCGCATCGATATCAAAAGTAACTTCAATTTGAGGTATACCACGTGGGGCTGGAGGAATACCAACAAGATCAAATTGAGCCAATAACTTATTATCACTTGCCATTTCCCGTTCACCTTGAAAAACACGAATCGTCACAGCACTCTGGTTATCATCAGCTGTCGAAAAAACTTGCGATTTTTTCGTCGGGATAGTGGTATTGCGCTCAATAAGGCGTGTGAAAACCCCACCCAAGGTTTCAATACCCAAAGATAAAGGTGTTACATCTAGCAACAATACATCTTTGACATCGCCTTGCAATACACCTCCTTGTATGGCAGCACCCATTGCGACCACTTCATCAGGATTAACGCCTTTGTGGGGATCCTTGCCAAAAAAGCTCTGCACAACTTGCTGAATCTTGGGCATACGTGTCATACCACCCACTAAAACAACTTCGTCAATTTCACCAGCCTTTAATCCAGCATCTTTCAACGCAGCTTTACAAGGCTCGATGGTACGCTGCACTAAATCATCAACCAGAGATTCAAATTTTGCCCGAGTCAATTTCATTGTTAAGTGCTTGGGACCGGATTGATCTGCCGTGATAAATGGTAAATTGATTTCTGTTTGCTGTGACGAAGAAAGCTCAATTTTTGCTTTTTCTGCCGCTTCTTTTAAGCGCTGTAAAGCGAGTTTATCATTTTTCAGATCAATTCCTTGCTCTTTTTTGAATTCATCTGCAAAATAACCGACCAAGCGCATATCAAAGTCTTCACCCCCTAAAAACGTATCCCCATTGGTTGATTTAACTTCAAAAACGCCATCTCCAATTTCAAGGACTGAAATATCAAATGTACCACCACCAAGGTCGTAAACAGCTATTGTCTTTCCGTCTTTTTTGTCCAAACCATAAGCTAAAGCAGCAGCAGTTGGCTCATTAATAATCCGTAAAACTTCAAGTCCAGCAATTTTACCTGCATCTTTCGTGGCTTGACGTTGCGCATCATTAAAATAAGCAGGAACCGTAATAACGGCTTGTTCAACTTTTTCACCAAGATAAGATTCTGCTGTTTCCTTCATCTTTTGCAAAATCATAGCTGAAATTTGTGACGGAGAATATTTCTTTCCCGCCTCTTCAACCCATGCATCACCATTGTCACCTTTAACAATTTTATAAGGAACAAGCGCTTTATCTTTTTCAACCATAGGGTCATCAAAACGGCGCCCTATCAAACGTTTAACTGCAAAAACTGTCCCTTCAGGATTTGTCACCGCCTGCCGTTTAGCAGGCTGCCCAACAAGCCGCTCCCCCCCATCAGTAAAGGCAACAACGGAAGGTGTTGTTCGCGCTCCTTCTGAGTTTTCAATAACTTTTGCGTTTTTGCCATCCATAACAGCCACACAAGAGTTCGTTGTCCCCAAATCAATACCAATTACTTTTGCCATATTATAATCTCCATTCAGCAAGCTACCTCAACCTTCATAAAGCATCTTTTTAAGATAGCTCCTCATAACACCTAAAGCCCGTATATTGCTTCAAGCAATATAAATAATGATAAACTGCAAGTCGCAACAAGCCTTGCTGCCTCGTATATAAGAACAGGCTTTTATTGCTACAAGAGAATAATGAGAGAAACATCTCCAAAATAAAAAATTTATTTTAAAATAGGCACTCTAATGACCCATAAATACCATATTTATGAGAGACTTGAGAGGATAATATTTTTCTTGCAATTCTCAAAAAATATATCTTTCTATAAAAATTAAAAAATAAAAGAATGATTGCACTCTCGCTCTTGATCTTCTCATCATTGATAAAATCATACTCACGTAAAAGCTTTTTAAAAGGCGAATAATTTATATCACAAATATTATAAATTTTCCTTGGACTAAAATAGTCATCATATCTAATGCTCATATCAGTAAAGGTATTATCTATAGATCTCCTTTCAAAAAGTCTCCTTCTAACGGTCTCATTGTTTGCGGCTATTTGAAATCTGTGCTTTAAATTCACCTAAAGCGTTTTTTCTTAACTGTATAATTTTGAACTTTGAAAATATATAAAAATACCTCTGTATAAACGCTTTAAAATGCCAAGAGCTGTCATAATATTAAAAATTGGTAAAGTGGTTGATGATTGTTCTGTATTATATCTTCATTAAGTAAAACAGTAGTGCATCATAGATTTTATACCATTTGCAAATACTATTTATGAGATGAACACGGAAGCGTTAAGAGGTGTGTTGTCATTGTAAATCTTACTGTCTTCTTTTAAATTTCAAGAATTCTATGATTTTTATATTCAAATCAATTTCATTTTAGCATTTCTTTCTTTTATTTTAAATAAAAGCTCTGCTAAAATAAAAATATTCAAAGTGTGAATCTTATGAAGGAGGGTAAATCAATGATGACATCTATTATTAAGAAAATAACAAATCTCATCTTTAAGAATATAATACATACACAATATCCATACAAAAAGGTTATCATAAATATCGTGTGTGCTCTTCTCTTTGCTGGTATAACCCTGCCAGCAGGTGCTCAGCAATATAAACTTGGCGACATAGAAATTCTCAATCCTTGGACACGCGAAACACCTAGAGGTATAAGAGTTGGTAGCGGTTATCTCTACATTATCAATCACAGTAATACCCCAGACCGTTTGGTTTCTATTTCCACAAACGGAGTAAAAACAACAGAGATACACTCTATGGCTGTCGTTAATGATATTATGAAAATGGAAAAAATGCACAATGGCATTGAAATTCCGGGAAATGGCGAAATCACGCTTAAGCCTGGCGGTGATCATATTATGTTCATGGGGCTTTCACAACCATTTAAGTTAGGTGATAAAATTAGCGCAAAATTAACATTTGAGAAAGCAGGAACCATTGATGTTGATTTCTCTGTAAACGCTATGAAAGTACCATCACCTTCTAAATCCTCTCCTGTTCACTAAGCTCCTTTTATTATAAATACACACTTTATAAAATGAAGAAGCGTGAAATTTTTTACGCTTCTTTATTTTTTGTTTAATGCCATCAGTAAAAAATTATCCCCTTTGATGAATTAACTATGGTCAATTTCAGGAATACGTAAAACTTGTCCAGGATAAATTTTATCGGGAGATTTTAGCATTGGCTTATTGGCTTCAAAAATAAATGTGTTTTTATTACCTTGCCCTTTTCCATAAACCTCTTCAGCAATTTTCCAAAGATTATCACCAGATTTAACCTCATAAAAGCGAGAAGTTTTTCTAGGCGTTGTATCTATAACCTTTAATTGATTAACATCTACAGAAGAGATACCTTGTGAATTGCCAACAACCAGCAGTGCTTTTTCAAGTGTTTCCCTATCTGGAACTTCACCGCTTAAAATAGCTTTACCGTCTTCAACTTGAATATTGACTTTTTCTGTACCGAGTTGAAAATGATCAAATGCTCTCTTAAAATCCTTTTCTTTTGGTTCATGGTCCCCAATACCTAACTTTTCCCCTACAGTTTTAATAAAATTAAAAAATCCCATTACGACCTCCTTTCGTGTAGCAGAAACAAATTTTTGTGCATATATTGCCACATTCTTTTCTTTGCTCTTAAAACACATAGGCAGATTTTCTAAACTTCAACAATCAAAACTACATCTGTTCAATTATGAGACAAATACAATAATAAACTTTGTAATAAACCTTGATAAAAAAAGCCTTTATAAAAATTTTCTCTCAAATGAAGGGATCTTAATAGACGTAGAAACATTATAAATTATGAAAGCAAAACAAGATTTTACAGTAATGACAAAAGGTTTTTTACTTTGCTACAATTTGTATCATATTTGTTTTGCAAAAAAAATATGAACTCCCATATAAATAAGTGTGGGTAATTTGCTACCACAGCAATAGAAAGGTCTAAGAAACCATGAAAGATACACCAACAATCACACAAACGATTGTACTTGTTGATGATGATCGCAATATTTTGACATCTTTATCTTTTGCGCTTGAGACAGAAGGATATCGGGTTGAAAGCTATACAGATGGAGCATCTGCACTCAAGGGTCTCACACTTCACCCTCCACACTTAGCTATTTTTGATATTAAAATGCCCCGAATGGATGGGATGGAACTTTTGCGTCGTTTGCGTCAAAAATCTGATCTTCCAGTTATTTTTCTTACCTCTAAAGATGATGAAATTGATGAATTATTTGGTCTCAAAATGGGAGCTGATGATTTTATTACTAAACCTTTCTCCCAACGTCTTCTTATTGAACGCGTGAAAGCTATTTTACGCCGTTCTAATGCACGTAACCAACCGCTTTCTACAGGAACTTCTTCCACCTCTTCTCTCAAACGTGGAGATCTTGTGATGGATCAAGAACGCCACACCTGTACATGGAAAGATAAACCTGTTATTTTAACCGTTACGGAATTTTTGATTCTGCAAACCTTAGCACAAAGACCAGGAGTTGTAAAAAGTCGTGATGCTTTAATGGATGCTGCTTATAGTGATCAAGTCTACGTAGATGATCGCACCATTGATAGTCACATTAAACGTCTGCGTAAAAAGTTTAAACAAGTGGATGATGATTTTGCAATGATTGAAACACTTTATGGTGTAGGTTATCGTTTCCACGAGGTATAAAACTACTTTGTCGCAAAAATTTGAATGGCAATCAAATCGATGACAGACAATTCTCAACTGGAAACTTTACAAAAAACAACCGTTAATGGTACATCCTCAACGCCATTTCTTATGTTCGCTCGTTTGCATCTTCGAACACAACGTCTCTTTAGACAATTGCTTTTTTCCAGCCTCACACGTCGCATTGTTATATTAAACATTGCTGCTCTTGCCGTTTTAGTTACAGGCATTTTATACCTTAACCAATTTCGCGATGGTTTAATTGAAGCAAAAATCAAAAGTTTATGTACCCAAGGAAAAATTATTGCTGGGGCTATTGCTGCTTCTGCAACAGTAGATACAAATTCTATCCTCATTGACCCTCAAAAACTCTTAGAGTTACAGACTGGTGAAAGCGTTACACCCGCTCCTCAATCAACCGATTCTTGGGATTTTCCTATTAACCCTGAGCAAGTTGCCCCTCTTTTACGGCGTCTTATTACACCTAAAACGACAAGAGCACGTATCTATGATCGTGATGCTACTCTCCTTCTTGATTCGCGCGTTCTTTATTCTAGTGGAGAAGTTTTTAGTTATGATTTACCCCCACTTAAAACAGAACAAAACATGTGGGATCGCCTTACTTCATGGTATTCAAGCGCATTTTATGGCAAAGGTATTGCTCTTGACAGAGAACAAACAAAAACCAGTGGTATTGCTTATCCAGAAGTGTACCGCGCATTAAACGGATCTCTTGCTACGGCTAAAAGACGCAACAGACAAGGGCAATTAATTGTTTCTGTTGCCGTTCCTGTTCAACGCTATCGCGCAGTGGTTGGAGCTCTTCTTCTTTCAACCACTGGTTCCGATATTGATAACATTGTAAAAGGCGAAAGACTGGTTATCTTTAAAGTTTTTGCCGTTGTAGGTAGCGTACTTTTGGTTCTTTCTCTCTTTTTGGCCCATACGATTGCCCATCCATTAAGTAAATTATCTGCCTCGGCTAATCGAGTGCGTAATGGTAATAATCAGCGTGTAGAAATTCCTGATTTTTCAATGCGTGAAGATGAAATTGGTCACCTTTCAACTTCTATTCGTGATATGACCAATGCCCTTTATATGCGTATTGAAGCCATTGAACGCTTTGCTGCTGATGTAAGCCACGAATTAAAAAATCCTCTCACCTCTCTACGCAGTGCTGTTGAAACGCTCCCTCTGGCTAAAAATGAAGAAGCACAAGAAAAATTGCTGGAAATTATTCAACATGATGTGCGCCGCCTTGATCGGTTGATTACAGATATTTCTGATGCATCGCGACTCGATGCAGAGCTTGCACGAGAAACCGCAGAGATTGTTGATATGACACCGCTTTTGGAAAGTCTTGTTCATGCTGTTCAGGAAGTGTATCGTAATACGCAAACTATTGATATAAGCCTTAATATTGTCCCACGTCCTCATGGAAAAGCTTATCTTGTATTGGGACATGAACTTCGTTTAGGACAAGTGATTTCAAATCTTCTTGAAAATGCGCGTTCTTTTATTCCTCGGAATCGTGGCAAAATTTGCATTACTATGAAAAGTCATGCTTCAACCCTTATTTTAACCATTGAAGATAATGGCCCAGGTATTCGTTCAGAAAATATTGAACGCATTTTTGAACGTTTTTATACAGATCGACCAAATGAAGATGCTTTTGGACAAAACTCTGGACTTGGCCTTTCTATTAGTCGGCAAATCATCGAGGCTCATAATGGGACAATTACAGCCGAAAATATTATCGATCCTACACTTGGGAAGTGTAAAACTGGTGCACGTTTTACTATTATGCTTCCGCTTGCTAAATAAATCTTTTATCCAAAGTAAAAAACATGAAAACAAAATGTGAAATACTCCACGCAAATTGCCTTCAACTAGGCGGCAAGGGGCTGTTAATTATAGGTCCATCCGGATCAGGAAAATCAACCATCACCCTTTCTTTGCTTGACCGCGCTGAGTGGTCAAAACGTGAAGCGAAGCTTATCAGTGATGATTATACAATGTTGCGTGCGGAAAATGGAAAGCTTCACGGATACACTCCTGATAATTTAGAGGGCGGCATCGAGATTCGTGGCGTTGGTCTTTATATGATAGAATTTGAAAAGCACACAACTATCGATTGTGTTATTTTTCTCGGTCCGGAATATGAACGTTTTTCCACAAATAAAACTTTTCAATTTGAAAATTTGCACATTCCTCTTTTAAAACTTCCCTCTCTTCGTGAAGCCGATTGTACAGCCATTTGTCAAGCTATTGAAGCATTTTTGTTTAGAAAAATATGGCAAAAATCTGTCTAATTTTTTTCTAAAGATAAAAAAATCACAATTTTTGCCTTTTTTTTGCAAATTTTTCTTGGCAGCAAGATAAAGCCTTGTACAATGTCTTTCCCACCAACTATGGTTGGGTCTTATTAGTTAACAGGAGTTTGCGTAAATGATTGGACTCGTGCTTGTAACGCACGGTGAGCTGGCTGTCGAATTTTTACATGCCGTGGAACATGTTGTTGGAGTACAAGAAAAGTTCGCAACAATATGCGTTTATCCCGATGACGATATAGATCAGCGCCGAGGTGATATTATAGCCGCAGTAACCGATACAGATACGGATCATGGCGTCATCATATTAACAGATGTGTTCGGTGGAACACCATCAAATATAGCTATTCCTGCTATTGAAAAAGGACGCGTTGAAATGATTGCGGGTGTTAATTTGCCCATGCTTATTAAACTGATTTCTATTCGCAAATGTCCTGATATTTCATTATCAGACGCGTTAAGAATAGCACAAGAAGCAGGGCGTAAATATATTAATGTACCAAGTATGATTTTATAGCGGATAATAAAATACCAATGTTTTCCAAAGATACCCTCCCATGTATAAGTCGTCATTTCAATATCTGTAATAAACGTGGGTTGCATGCACGTGCTTCTGCAAAATTTGTACAAACTGTTGACAATTTTAATGTTACTGTTGAAGTTGAAAAGGACGGGAAAATTGTTGGCGGATCATCAATTATGGGACTTATGATGCTAGCGGCTTCATCCGGTTGCAACCTCACCATTCGTGTTTCAGGACCAGAAGCAACAGATGCTCTTAATGCTCTTGAAAAGCTCATCAATAACAACTTTGGAGAGGAAAACTAGTGCTTTTTCATCATAAACAAAGATGATAATTCTTAGAAAATAGGAACTTTCCGTCATTATTTTGAATTTTAATTTCTCTTCCCGCTTTTATACCAATATTCATATCCATTATAGATTGGCATAATTATCATAAATGTAAAAGCTTATAGTAATTTTGTTATGCTCGATTTTTTTCTTCCTTTCCTAACATTATTTGACCAATTTGAATAGTTTTGCGTATTATGGCTATTCCCCGACTTAATCATATAATTAAATTTTTACAGAAAAGAGAACTCTTCACCTTGTATTAAAGTATGCTTTATTTTAGGCTAAAGATAAATGTCAAAATAATTTCGCACATCAAAAATCTATCAACTTTTCTTATTTTCTGCTAACTTTGTAGCCTTTATAATACACAAGTAATCTTCCATTGCACATCATTGTGATACAGATCCTGAAAACGCAATTCTTATCAATATCATAACCATTTTCTTAAAACGAATAAGCTTTGTACGACCATAATTATAGTAAGCATTTTTTAGACATTCTTTTTCTATACTATTGCCTTGTTTTCTGTGGTACGTGCCCCGCCCTTATTATCTATATTGCGCTTGGGATAGCATCTTTCATTATAAGGAGATAATATCATGGGTCGTCTATTTAGTGCTCTTCAGATTCCTCAACAAACAACAAAAGCCCTCGTATCATTGCAAAATGGCTTACCAAAAGCGCAATGGATCAACCCGCAAAATTTTCATGTCACCTTATCTTTTTTTGGCGAAGTTGAAAGCTCCTTAGCAGATGAAATTATGCATACCTTTAACACTATAGAACTTCCTTCTTTTACGCTACAGATAAAAGGTTTTGAAGTTTTTGGTTCAGAAAATGCTCCTCATTCTCTTGTGGTTCGCATTGAACCTTGTGAAAAGCTTACTCTTTTACATGAAAAGATGCAATATATTCGGAATAAATTAGAGTTAAAGCCTGATGAAAGACTGTTTATTCCGCATATCACTCTTGCACGAATATTTGATATTAATCTTAAAGATCTTTCTTCTTATCTATCTTTTCAAGATGATTTTTTTGTCCCTCCTTTTGAAGTTGATCATTTTGTTTTATTGTTATCGGCCTCTCCCTTAAATAAGGCTCCCTATATTGTAAAAGGAAGTTGGGCGCTTCAAAGATAAAAGGGTGTTTATAACACCCTTTAAAAACCCTTTAAGAAAAGACTTCATATATGTGTAATTGCAGGGAATACTGCATTTTATGTTGGAGATTTATTATTGATGTGTTTTAAGCCGAATCAGCTTCAACAGAAGCTTCTTTTGCTCCTCCTTTAGCTACACCCACTATAGCTGGACGTAGTACCCTTTCCCCGATAATATAACCTGCCTGAACCACTTGTTGAACAGTATTATCTGGAACATCAGCATTGGGAATTTCAAACATCGCTTGATGAAAGTGAGGATCAAATTTTTGCCCCTCTGGATGAATTTTTTGCACCCCATGACGTTCTAATGCTGCCATCATGGCACGTTCAGTCATTTCAACGCCTTCTGCCAATGATTTCAAACCAGCATCACTCTCCCGTGCACCTTCTGGAATAGCTTCCAAAGCACGATTGAGATTGTCAGAAACCGATAACATATCCCGTGCAAAATTAGCAATGGAATAAGCTCTTGCATCCGCCACATCTCGCATAGTACGGCGTCGAAGATTTTCCATATCTGCAACAAGACGTAAAAGCTGATCTTTCAGTTCTTTATTTTCATCCTGCAAAGACGCTAAAAGATCACTAACCTCATTGCTTTCTGTTTCAACGACTTCGTGTTCCTCTGTTTTATGTGTTTTTAAAAATTCATCGGCTGCCTGTTTAAGTGTATTACGATCAGCTGGATTTTTTAAATCACAATTTTCAAATGAAGCGTCAGTAAATTTGTTTTTTTCATCAGACATAAAAATTTTATTCCTTCATAAGATTCGTTATTCTCGATATCGAAATTCTACAGACAAAAATCAAGGGGTATCGATGTATATAATACAATGAGCTTTTATAGTACAAATACTTACTTGCATCGTTTTAACGCAATAACTGTGACACAAGTTGAGCTGTATAATCAACCATGGGCACGATCCTTGCATAATTAAGCCGTGTAGGACCAATAACACCTAAAGCACCAATGACTCTTTGTTGTGAATCACGATAAGGTGCTACAACTAAAGAAGAACCAGAAAGAGAAAATAACTTATTTTCTGAACCAATAAAAATTCTAACCCCAGAACCTTCATCCGTTAAATCGAGAAGTTGTGCCATACTTTCACGCGTTTCAAGATCATCAAACAAATGGCGTAATCGTTCTAAATCTTCTTCTGCTTTCACATCTTCAAGTAAATTGCTACGCCCGCGAACAATGAGGTGTATTTTATGATCAGCATCTTCTCCTCCCCAAAGAGCTAATCCCGTTTCAACAAGATGATGTGATAAATCATCAAGTGCGGCCCTTGTTTCTGCGCATAAGCGGGCAATTTCCCCTTTAGCTTCACTCAATGTACGCCCTTGAATATGGGCATTGAGAAAATTCGTTGCTTCCGTCAATTGTGCATGGGTAACCCCTTCTGGTAAATGAACAATACGATTTTCAACTTCACCTTGTTGAGTCACCAAAACGGCAAGAGCGTGCTCCCTATCAAGGCGCACAAATTCAATATGTTTCAATGTTCCTTCTTGTTTTGTTGCTAAAACAAGCCCTGCCCCACGTGAAAGATCTGAAAGAACTCGGCTTGCTTGAACAAGAAAATGTTCAATCGATTGTGCATGACCAGCCTCTTTGACTTGCATTTCAATATTTTCTCGCTCTTCGTTTGGCAAATCACCCGCTTCCATAAATGCATCAACAAAAAAGCGTAAACCTGATTGTGTTGGCATTCGACCCGCAGAAACATGTGGTGCATAAATCAAACCGAGATGTTCAAGATCACTCATCACATTGCGAATCGTCGCAGGCGATAATGTCTGTTGTAAAAGCCGCGAAAGATTACGTGATCCTACAGGTTCACCATCATTAAGATAAGCTTCAACAATATGGCGAAAAATATCACGCGAACGTTCATCAAGATATTTTAGTTCATTATCAATAGTTTTGTGCTTCATCACAATTGTTTCACTACTTTTAAAATCCTCATCTCTTATATAAGTTTTGCCAAGGTTTGGTCAAATAGTCTAAAGTAGTATAAAAACATATTATCCTATTGAGCTGTAAAATGCTACCTTTCAGAGTAATGCTTGATAAATTACGCAGGAAATATTTTTGTTAGAGTGTGTGAGAAATATTTAAGATTAAGAATTGATCTGTAAAGTGGTCTGCTGTAGGGACTTGTCAAGAAAATCTAGCTTGATTAAAAACCGCTGTAAATAGAAAATTTCACCCTTTAGAGCAAGCAGAATGTGTGTGTATGAGCATTTAAACCGTTTTTTAGCACAAAAATAATTCCCCTTTCATTTTTGGAGAAATCTATATGAGAAGCATAGCAGATAAAAAACTTGTCATTGCTACACATAACACCGGAAAATTGCATGAAATCACTACTTTAATTACGCCTTTCGGTTTAATAATACAATCGGCAAAAGAACTAGGCTTGCCAGAACCAAAAGAAACGGGAAAAACATTTGAAGAAAATGCTTATATTAAAGCTTTTTCAGCAGCAAAAAAAACAGGACTTCCTGCGCTCTCTGATGATTCAGGCTTAGAGGTAGATGCATTGGAAGGTGCGCCAGGCGTTTATACCGCTGATTGGGCAATTCAAACCGATGGTACACGTAATTTTCCAAAAGCTATGAAAAAAATAGAAAATGAACTCCAAAAAGTCGGAGCACGAGAAAAAAGTCAACGGAAATGCCGTTTTATATCCGTCATTTGCATTGCATGGCCTGATGCTCATGCAGATTACTTCCGTGGATGCGTTGAAGGAACGTTCATTTGGCCTCCACGGGGAGATAAAGGCTTTGGTTTTGATCCTATTTTTTTACCCGATGGATATGAAAATACCTTTGGAGAAATGTCAACAGAGCAAAAACACAACTGGAAACGTAATGATCTTCCCCCTCTTTCACATCGCGCACGTGCTTTCAAACTTTTGGCAGAAAACCTTTTAGCATTCTCATGAATGAACCTTTTGGCATTTACATTCATTGGCCCTTTTGTGTAGCTAAATGTCCTTATTGTGACTTTAATTCGCATGTTCGCATCCATGGTGTTGATCAACCACGTTTTGTCACCGCCTTTAAGCGCGAAATAGAAACGCAATACCACAAAATAGGCCCACGCCATATTACAAGTATTTTTATTGGTGGAGGAACCCCTTCCCTTATGGAGCCGCAAACTGTCGATGCCCTATTGCAAGCACTTGCAAAAAAATGGGTAGTCGATGATAAAGTTGAAATTACATTAGAAGCTAATCCATCCAGTGTGGAAGCAGAGCGCTTTCGTGGATACCGTGCGGCAGGTGTTAATCGCTTATCTCTAGGGATACAAGCGCTCAATGATAAAGCATTGCGCAAACTTGGCCGACTCCATAATGTGGAACAAGCTCTTTGTGCCATTGCTTTAGCACGGCAAATTTTTCCACGTTTATCCTTTGATCTCATTTATGCCCGCCCCGAACAAACCCTTGAACAATGGAAATCTGAACTTGTACAAGCAATTGATTTAGCAGCGGACCATCTTTCTCTTTATCAATTGACGATCGAAGAAGGAACCGCCTTTAAACGGCTTCATGATGCAGGAAGACTTATCCTTCCCCCATCAGAGCTAGCAGCAGATCTGTATCATCTTACTCAAGAAATAACGGCACTACATGGACTTCCTGCCTATGAAATCTCAAACCATGCAATGCCCGGTGCCGAATCAGCACACAATCTTCTTTATTGGCGTTATCACCAATATGCAGGCTTTGGTCCAGGAGCACATGGACGTTTCATTGAGCACGCATCGAATCATTCCTCTTTCTGTTCAAAAACATTGTCATCACACCTTGAAAACCGCGAACGTTATGTCACAATAAATGAAAAGCATCCCGAACAGTGGCTTAATTTGGTAGAAACAACAGGACATGGCTGTATTGAAACGGAACATTTAACCACTGAACAACAGGCAAATGAAATGCTCCTTATGGGATTACGCCTTTGCGAAGGCTTAGAACTTATACGCTATGAAACCTTAAGCCCTAAACGTATCCCAATGGAAAAACTGATCGATTTACAACACCAAGAATTGATAGAAATGGTGGATAACCAACGCTTAAAAGCAACAACCAAAGGACGTATTGTTCTTGATCACATCATCAGCCAACTCGCAAACTAAAGTTTTTATAACAACATACTTATTTTAATCATAATTATCATTTTTCACAGCAAAGGTGAGATTAGAATATCGTGAGATTCTCTCATTTCAAAACTATTTATAGCAAGTTAGTTATCGCCATTTGCTTACACCTTAAAAATAGAGAAGCATGTGGATAAAAACCATAAAAAAGGAGTAAAAAGGCCTCTTATGAACACTCTTAAGTGCTAAAAGCTATTGCAATATTTTGAGCTAGAAAGTGTATGGTGCTCTAACTTTATTTTTCATAAACATAAAGATGGGGAGGCATTATAGATTTTATATTACAACATTCATAAGCACCGTAGTAGCACAAATGTGACAAACATTGAGAAAATTTCTTTAAAACAAGTACGTGAATGCATAATACGATAATGTATTTTTTCTTTATGAAATCGTGCCACCATTAAAAGAACCAGAGAAATAAACATGAAGCCATGCATCAATTTCTGATTATTTAAAAAGATATTACTCTAGATAATTTTGAAAACCGTAAAGCTGAATAAAAGAGAAAGTAAAAAAGAACGCTGATTTTCACCTTTATACCTTTATATTTCCCCTCAATGAGGTTATGTTTGTATGTCTGTTTCAGAGATTATAAAAAATAGATATACACAATGCTTTTATCCTATTCTGGCATGTAAAAGCTGTTATCGCAAAAAATACTGAACCAATATTTATTTGAGATACGCAGCCGTATGATCGGTATTAATTTATAGGTAACAGCAACATCATGAGTTTTACTAAACAAATAATGCACTCAAATGACAAATATACTAAATATGAATCGGTATTGCTTTGTTAGCGAGTGAAACGATGTTAATCTCATATGATCTTACTTGTATGCGTATATGCTTATAAGTGTCTATACGCGTCCTTTAAAGTTATTTAATTAAAAAATTGAGAATAATACTAGGACAATCCTTGGCTAAAGAAGTCAACGTGATGCTACAAAAGAATTTCTGTGTACCTTTATCATAACCAATATTAAAGCTGATTAAATAACCTCACCTTCTATCTCGTAATGATATTGCAACGGAAGTTCTTGGGGACAAAAAAAGCAGAGCAAAATATATGAAATAAAATAAACTTAAAGCGCTTTTCCTATAGTCTTTATTCTAAGAGAGTCTAATTGGAACAAGAAGTGCCTTTTGTGAGAGCTCAGAAACCATATTAAAACATGAGCTGTGAATGAGCGCATTTATGTTGTACGAACTTTTTACAATAGCAGCATGTTTTTGTGTGTCTTCATGGCTTCAACCTGTCACTACACAATGATGATATAATATTCATTGTTTTCCATATATGATTGCACCGCCTTTCTACACCTTAAAGAACGAATATTTTCAATCCAATATGGTCTAAACAGTTCTGCTTCTTCAAGCAGGTCTCTTTTGGCTTTTCAATTATGTAATTCACTTAACTTAAAGACTCTACAGGCAAGAATCCCAACTTAAGAATATTCATTACTTACTCTAAGACTACTTAATATATTAAGTTTTACGAGTCTCGTATCACCACACCATAAATGGCAATATCTTATGGCACAACAAGATAAAGGTATTTTTGAACCAGCAACCTTTTCTTTATGCAAAAAATTCAATAATAAAACGCTCATAAATAGTAGTAAGTGTTTCCATTGCATCAAGGGCTACACACTCATCTACCATATGCATCGTTTGCCCTGGTAAGCCAAATTCAACCACTGGGCAATAATCCTTAATAAATCGCGCATCTGAAGTACCACCAGAAGTGGAACATTCTGGTATATTCCCTGTTACACTTTTAATAGCATTGGATAAAGTTTGAATGAGTTTATCATTTTTGGTCAAAAAAACATCTCCTAAACTTGGAATCCATTCAAGCTGATAAGAGGGATATTGATCACCATTGTTTTTTGATTGCACCAAAGCAAGACGCTTTTCAATTTCCTTCATCAGTGTTTCTTTTGTCCAAAGATCATTGTAGCGTATATTAAAATGAACTGTTGTCTGCGCTGGGATAACATTGACCGCTAAATTACCGGTATCGATGCTTGTTAGCTCTAAATTACTGGGTTGAAAATTTTCTGTCCCTTTATCTAAGACGATTTGTGTCAATGCTTGAATAAGCTTACTTGCCAAAGGCAAGGGATTGGCAGCCCTCTCTGGAAAAGCAACATGACCTTGACGACCCTTCACGGTAATGACACCAGAAATCGATCCGCGGCGACCAATTTTGATAATATCACCAACAGTCTTTACGCTTGTTGGTTCTCCCACAAGAGCCGCAGTCCATTTTTCGCCTTTTTTTTCTGCCCATTTGAGAAGTTTTACCGTACCATTAACAGCAGGCCCCTCTTCGTCACCAGTAATTAAAAGGCTTACCCTTCCTTTAATGGGTCGTTTCTCAAGAACTCGCGCTAGAGCCGCAATAAAACAAGCGATACCACCCTTCATATCAACAGCACCCCGCCCATATAATTTCCCCTGATCTATAACAGCTTCAAAAGGTGGGTAAGTCCAATCTTCCAATGCACCTGGCGGTACGACATCCGTATGACCCGCAAACATAAGATGGGGTCCTTCACTCCCCATTTTTGCATAAAGATTTTCAACATTATCTGTATTTTTATCCGTAAAAACAGGGCGATCGACGTGAAATCCCATTTTTTTCAAAAATTGTTCCAAAGTTGATAAAGCCCCTGCTTCATGAGGTGTAACAGAAGGACAACGAATAAGTGCCTGTAATAGCTGAAGTGGATCTGTAAGAACAGACATAAAAAACCTTCCCATTTTTTATAAGTCATCGGAACTTAGGGTTATTACGCTGAATTACAAAAAAGATAAAGCAAAACATTGAAGACACTCAGCAAACCAAGCAGGGGAGAACAATCGTGCTGAGAGCTTCAATGGCTTCCTCATTATACATGAGCAAGCACACACTCAACAAAACACTCAACAAAAAGTTCCGTTAAATATTGCCTTCATTTGAAAGTTTTTTACGCCTCTAAATTATATGAATCAAAATTAATTGCATGCAGTCTAGGAGCATTTTCTTTCAACCAAGCACGATATGTTTTACTATCAGGACATAGCTCTTCACAAAGAGCCCAAAATCTTGGCCCATGATTCATTTCAACAAGATGAGCAACTTCATGGGCAACAACATACTCAACAACTTCTTTTGGTGCCATAATAAGGCGCCAAGAAAAAGAAAGACGCTTATCGATTGAACAAGAGCCCCAACGACTTCTCGTATCTTTATAACAAATGGATTTGACTTTACGCTCTACCTGATGAGCATAATGTGCCACCAAAGGCGTTATAATAAGCGCCGCTTGTTTTTTCAAAACGTCAGCAATGCGTCTTGGGAGATATTCTAATTGACCATAAACAATAATTTCAGGCCCTTGCTCCGCATCTGCTGTAATGATTTCTGTTACCCCACGTCCCTCTCTATGCTTTATGGTATGAGAAACACCCAATAAGGGAATTGTCGCCCCCTCTTTGAGATAAGCATTTTTATGAGAGATTTGTACATGAGCAAGACGTGCCTCAATCCAAGATCGATGCTTTTCAATAAAATTTTCAACCGCATAGAGATTTATTGCTGGTGGTGTTGTTACACAAATCTCCTGACTTCTGGCATCAATACGTAAGGTAAGACGGCGCGCATACTTATTTTCCCGCACCCGTACAGGTACAGAGCGCTCAGAAAAAATAAAATGCTGTTTAGAAATGCTCATATATTTTTATCTTCATCAATAAATGTACCCCTTACTTTGCATTAATCTGATTAATAAAAGATCTCAATACTGTTTCAAGGCAATCTAAATCTTGTGGACGAGAAAAGCGATGATCCGCATCACGAACAAGTGTCAATGTTACATCATGGAGAGGTAAATGATCAAGTAAAGTCAATGTATGCTGATAGGGGATATCTTCATCTTCCATCCCTTGTAGAATATGGACTGGACATCCAACATCAATGCATCCTTTCATAACACAATTTTCGCGCCCATCTTCAATCAATGTTTTTGTAAAGGGCATTGGCTCTGTATCATCAACTGCAGGTCGTTCAATATAGCCTTTCTCCTCCAAAATCTTCCATTCTTCTGGGCCTAATTTTGGTTCCACCAATGTTTGTGTAAAATCAGGTGCTGGAGCAATCAATATCATGCCAGCAAGCTTCTTATTTTTCTGTGCTAGCATCATTGCAAGCCTTAGCGCAATCCACCCCCCCATAGAGGAACCAATCAAAATTTGTGGACCCTCACAATAGGTTTCAAAAGTCGCTAAACTTTCCTTAACCCAACGCGAAATTGTTCCTTGAAAAAAATCACCTTCAGATTCTCCATGTCCAGAATAATCAAAACGTAAACAAGACAAATCATTCTTCTGAGCAAACTGATCAACTAACGTTGCCTTACTTCCTAACATATCGGATTGATAGCCAGGAAGCCAAACCAAACCTGGAGATTGGCGCCCCTTGCGATAGCGTACTGCAAGTGCGGTGTTCTCAAATGAAAAAAACTGACAAGAAATATTTTGATCCATGATTTTTTATCCTCTATAAAACAATTTCTTTAAATTAAGAGAAAAACTTTTATAATCTAAATCATTCCAAAAAGTAATAAATCAAATAATGAAAATAACACGAATTATAGTTGTTTTTAGGTACATAATTGTATATTAAATTAACTGTAGTTGAATCAAAATTTAAGGAGCATAAACCATTCGTAAACCGTTTAAAATGACACCTACCCAAAAAGACGGACCACGTTCAAATCAGGATATTCGGGTACCTCATGTTCAGCTTATCAATGATGAGGGACAACATCAGGGAGTTGTTGCGATACAAGAAGCTCTTGCTATGGCTGCAGATGCGGGACTTGATTTGGTTGAAATTGTACCAAATGCGGAGCCACCTGTATGTAAAATCATCGATTTGGGAAAATTAAAATATCAAACCCAAAAAAAAGCTGCTGAAACACGTAAGAAGCAAAAAGTCATCGAAATCAAAGAGATTAAGATGCGCCCAAATGTTGATGTCCATGATTATGGAGTCAAACTCAAGGCTGTTCATCGCTTTATTGATCATGGTGATAAAGTAAAGATTACTTTGCGTTTTCGTGGTCGTGAGATGGCTCACCAAGATCTTGGATTAAAGCTTCTTCAGCGTGTGAAAGAAGATACAAGTGAAATTGCCAAAATCGAATTGGAGCCAAAGCTTGAAGGCCGGCAAATGATGATGGTGATAGCACCTAAATAGTTTTGCATTGGAATAATATTCGCATGCAACGCATCAAAATGATGTGTATAGTATTATTTAGAAGCACCACATAGAATTTTTGTGGTGCTTTTAAGGTTTTATAAATGTGTATAAATCCTTTTAAAAGTTTAATAATGCTTGACCGATTTATAAGAAGAATTCGTTATTTTGCATATTAATGAGAAAGCTCAAACATTGTAAGGTCTTCTTATTTCAAGCTCTTTTATCATGCAATGCGGCAAAATTGTTTGCTTACACATCACAAATGGAGATGATACATAAAAATTATTAAAAAAGCAGAAATGTTTTTTGTGAGCCATTTCAAGTGCCAAAGGCTATCACAATATGGAAATTGGTAAATACAATAGTGAAACTCACCGGTATCTTTTATTGAAAACTAAAAATAATGATGAACAACGAATTTTCGTTATACCTTTTACAGAAACTTTGCACTACATTCTTCACTCTCACCGTCGTGAAATTGATGTAATGAACCTTGAAAGAAAAAGCTATTTTTGTAAAAAAGATTAAGGGGCTTTTTAATTAAGAGTGTTTCAATCTTGCATAAAATAATGAGAGAATATAGAAACTCTTCATGGCTAAAAAACAAATTTCCTCTTTTGACAAACATCTTATTATCCGCCTTTTGCGAGAAAATTTTCGTAAACATATGCGTTGGTACAGTGCGGCTATCTTCTCAATGATCATCATTTCTTGTACCACAGCAACCAGTGCATGGATTATGCGGGATGTTGTTAATCAGATTATTGATGCACAAAATTTTCCTATGATTGTTTTGATTTCTAGCTTCATTGCTTTTATCTTTATTCTCAAAGGAGTTGCAACTTTTTTCCAAACTTACTTTCTAAACAAAGCAGGCAATAGTATCATTGCTGAACAACAGCGTAAAATTTTTGCACGACTTATGGAACAAGGTGTCTCTTTTTATCATAATAACACTTCATCTGATCTTCTTGTTCGTGTAACTCATAACGCGACAGCCGTACGTAATATAATTGATACTATTATCACAACTTTTGTACGTGATTTGCTTTCCGTTAGTGGTCTGTTGCTTGTCATGTTCATTCAAAACTTTGTGTTAATCTCCATTACTTTAATCGTAGGACCACTAGCTTTTTTAGGCGTTCGAATGGCTTTAAAACGCGTTCGCAGCTTGATGGAAAAAGAACTCCTTTCACTTGGTGAAATTATCAAAATCGTACAGGAAACGGCTGTTGGTATTCGAATCATCAAGGCCTTTTCACTAGAAGAAATCATGAAAAAACGGATGGACAAAGCCATTTGTGATGTTGAAAAACAAACAAACAGTATTGCAACACTCGAAGCTATTACCAATCCAATTATGGAAACACTCACGGGTGTTGCCATTGCAGGTATTATTTGTTTTTCCGGTTATCTTGCAACCCAACGCGCAGGTGTTCAAGGTGAATTTATGTCCTTTATTGTTGCTTTACTTTTAGCTTATGAACCCGCAAAAAGACTAGCAAATGTACGTGTTAAAATTGAATCTGGCTTGGTCAATATCCGTACGATGTTTGAAATACTCGATTGTCCCCTTACAGTTGTAGAACATAAAGAAGCTAAAGATCTGAATAAAACGCAAGGAACTATTCGTTTCGAACATGTTTCTTTTGCATACACTAATAACAAAATGATATTGAAAGACATCAACCTAGAAATAGAAGCCGGAAAAATGACAGCATTGGTGGGACCATCCGGTTCGGGAAAATCAACCCTTATCAACCTTATTATGCGCCTCTATGACCCCACAAAAGGACGCATATTGATTAATGATCAAGACATTCGCTACACAACATTTCGCTCTCTGAGAAACCTGATGGCCTATGTAGGACAGGATACTTTTCTCTTTCAAGGAACTGTTAAATATAATATCGGGCTTGGAAAAGAAGGGGCTAGTGATGACGAAATTATCGAAGCAGCAAAAGCAGCAAATGCTCATGACTTTATTATGAGTTTGCCAAATGGTTATGATACACAGATAGGTGATAATGGCTGTAATCTTTCAGGGGGGCAAAAACAACGACTCGCTATCGCTAGAGCAATGATTCACGATAGTGAAATTCTGATTCTTGATGAAGCAACAAGTGCGCTCGATTCACACACCGAAGCACAAATTAATGAAGCCATTCACCACCTTACTAAAGGACGCACAACGATCATTATTGCTCATCGCCTTTCAACGATTGCTCGTGCTCACAAAATTGTGGTCATACAAAATGGACAACTGATTGAACAAGGTACTCAAAAAGAATTGCTAGCAAAAGAACATGGGTTTTATAAAAAACTTCATAATATCCAGTTCAAAAAACATACCCCCTAATTTCTAGATCCTTAAATAAGATTTGAAATAAAAAATGGATAGAAGGTAATGCTCCATTTATAAAAAAAGACTTGTTATCAAGAAAAAGCATTACTTCAATCAAGAAGTGGTAAAGAATTTATGGTTTATTGAAAATAAAATTCTTGGATTTAGATGAAAACTTTACTCGCTATTTTGTTGAATACAAAAGATAAGATGTAATTTGCTTATTGCAAATTTTCTTTATATTTATGATGAATCAATTAAAAGCGCTTGTTGTACGTCATAAGAGATATTGGTATATGCATAAAAACTCTTAAGATAAGCAATAAAAATACCTTTACACTTTCAAGTGAAAAGATTGTCAGCAACATGAAAAGCTGGAAAATAGAATGATAATGCCGGCTTATAGCTTTAGTAAATACTTATACCTTTATTAATAACGGTAGTGTAGATTTTATACCATTCATAAGAGATACTTTATACCATTTCACAAGCAATCTTATGAAATAGACTCAAGCGCACACTGAGAAATGTTCCTTTAAAACAAGTACATAAACTTGCAACACAATAATGTTATATTTTGGAGTATTCTGTTTTGGGAGCTATTCGTTATAAGAAAAGTGATCTTATTCCAGACACAATAAACAAAATCTAAAATAATAGGTAATTTTTATTATTAAAAAATATTGCTTTAAATGCGTTTGACAATAAAATCGATATCTTATGAATTCTCTGCTTGCCTCACGTTTTTGACGGTCTTTAATGGAATCATGTCCTTCACGTAAAAACAGAATGCCATTGTGTTGCAAATTCACGTACTTGTTTTAAAGAGACCTCTCTCAAAGTCTTCCCTAAGCCCATTCGCAATAACATTCGTGAATTGTATAACGATAAATCCATTAACCCCCTCTATCTTTACGCTTATGGAGTAACAAGCCGACACCACTCACACTATTCTGCCAGTCCCTAATGTTGCGACAGCTCTTAGCTCTCGAGATGATTCATAAGAGGCATTTTTAGTTATTTCTTAATAGTTTTATCCACACAGGATTCTCCGCTTGTAGCATACAAGCCGAATGATTTTGATTGATTCAATACGAAAGAGATTCGTACGATATTCAAAGTTCTAATTCAAGTTGAATAACAATAAATTATCTTTATAAATCAATATATTGCACACACTACATTCTTTAGGCAACAGCACGATATGGGCTTGAAAACAAGGTAAGGTATTTCTCTAAAATAAATATATAGCAGCAAAATAACATACTATCTTTCGTGAAGATTTTGTCCCTTTAGAGAATAGCATAACAAAAATCAAATATTTCAGATATATCTCTTCACGCCTCAACAAAAAGCTTCTTCTTTTATAGGATTTCTAGTCTATGCCTCCTTCCTCAGATTTAGAAATGAGAGACAAAAAACAAAGAAATTGTTTTTTTAAAATTCAATCTTTAATAATCTCTTTCATAAAAGAGACCTATACTAGAATTTTGTTCATTTCCTATGGCACCTTTAGCTTTGAGATGACGCGAAATATCTAAATTAATTGTCCCTTTCGTCGTTCCATCAGACCCTGCTTCAAAGCCCAAATAAATATTATTGTGTATGTAGCGTCCAATACGTAAGCCTGTATTCCCTTTCTCATTAACGATAACATCAAGATCATCAAGTCCAATTTTAGTTCGTAAAGTATTCAACAAAGATGTATTAGAACTACCTGCAAGATCAGCCGCTGCTGCTGCAAGTTGAGCAATCTGAAATGGTGATAATTCATTAAGAGAGCGTTTAAAAATCAAACGCGCCAAAATCTCATCCTGAGGCAAATTTGGTTGTGATGAAAAATTAATATCAAGATTATCAACCGTCCCACTTACAGTTACAGTGACGCGAATATCACCACTGTTATTGTTGGTTACAAAATAAACCGTAGGATTAAGATTACCACTAAAACTCGCTTGTCCTTGATCAAAATTAAGACGTTGCGACAAGATATCAAAACGTCCACGAATCATTCTAAATTCACCAACTGGATGCACATCATTCAATGGACCTGCTAGATTAATGCGTCCTCCCAGTTCAGCATCTAAGCCTTTTCCGCGTACAAAAAATTGATTGCGTGCTGTAATACGCATATTTGATAGCACGACAGATGAAGATTCTTGTGTAACTATACGGCTTTTGCTTTTGTTCGTGTTCTTAACATCAGCACGTTCAAGTGTTGTTTGAATCGATTTAGTTAAATTCTTATTTCTAACATCAAGAAACTTGGCATTTTTAAAATGATCAGGAACAAAAACTTCAGCTTTTTCAACGATGATATCACCACCAAGAACAAGACTATTTAAAAAATGACCTGTCATTGTCATCTCACCTGATAATGTTGCCAGAATCATAGAACCATCATTATAATTGGCATTATCAAGATGAAATATCAAATCTGTCTCTAGACCATTAGAGATACGACCTGAAGCAGAAATTCCTCCCCCCTCAAACGAAGAAGCTGAAGCTTTTTCTATAAGGATATGATCACCTTTCAATTTGCCTTCAATCGTTATATTATTTAATCCTACATTTGTTTGTGAATCAAAAAAGCTACCGTCGCCTATAGAAATATTTCCTATTAATTGTGGCTTTGATAATGACCCATTAAGAGCTGTATCAATTCTTGCTGTACCCGTTATATGTGCACCACGCTTAGCTAATAAGAGATTAACAAAATCAAGAGGCATTATCCCTTTAACGTTTAATTTTGCCTCTGAACCATTAAGAGATACAGGCCCATGGATGGAAAGATCTAATCCTTTATCTCCAGTAGCTATCATATTTTCAATATGAAATGTCGATTTTTTATAAGAACCACGAGCATTTATATTGATTGACATCGGTCCTTTATGCGTCATAGCGGTTAAATTTTGACTAGAAAGCTCAAAATGAGCAGATGGATCCTTCATTGTTCCACCAATATCAACTTTACCTATCACTGTCCCATCAAGCGCTTGTCCTGCAATAAAACCATTCGCCAAACGTGCAGATAAATTTTGCAAATTAATATGAAGATCAAGCGCATTTTTCTCTAGAGATACACGCCCCTGAGCTTGTGCTTGTACTCCTTCTCCTGTTAAATTTGCATTCAAAGTAAGATTTTGATCTACAGTGTTTCCCGTAGCAGAAAGAGAAAAAGGCATAATTTTTTTATCTTGAAAAGCAACGGTTGTCAGTCCCTCACCTTTTATATCGTAAGTTATATCAGGTTTTTTTAAATGACCACGAATCATAACCTGCCCTGTTACACTCCCTGCTGCTCCAAGATCGGATTTCCACAAATTGACTAAAGCAGCAGGAAGCGCATTCATTGTAAGTTGTAAATTCAGGGTATCTTGAATATTTCCTGCTAAAATGATGTTGCCTCCATTTATTGCAATTCCTAATTCATTGATTGTCATTCCATCTTTATCAAAAGAAATTATAGATGGCTTCGGCAATGTTGCATGAAAAGTATGTTGTTTTAAGTCCACAGCTTCAATTTGCACTTCTCGTTTTATACTTTCTGGAAGTTCCTCAACCATTAAACGACCAGAAAGCCTTGCATTGAGAGTATCATGCAACATCGCCTGGACAGTAAAAACCGTTTGTCCATTATTCCTATCAGCGTGAGCATTTAAACGATTGACCATTACCAAAGGTGTTTGAATATGTTCTGCATTGATAACTCCTTCAAACTGAGTCATGCCAAAAGGATCGAATATGTCAGCATCTATTGCCAATTTTTTTATTTTATTCTTGGAAAAATTCAAATGGTTAACATGCGCCTTCACATTGGTTTTTTGTCTGCCATTTTGTTCATCAAAAATAAAATCTCCTTTTACTTTTCCACTACCATCCTGCAAAAATAACGCTGAAAGTACGGAAATATCATCGGCATCAATATGCAGCGCTCCTTTCAAAAAACCGCCAAGTTGTTGAGAAAGATCACCCGTTATTTTTGCACTTCCCCCTCTAATATCGATATTTTCAAGTTTTCGAATTTTATGAGAATCTTCAAAAGAGGCCGATAAATGCAAAGGTTTCTTAGCAAAAATTCCTTCACCCTTTACCACCCCTGTTAAAGAAGTAACTGGTGCTGTATTATCTACAAATGCATCTATGTTAAATGTTGTGTTTTGAAGTTTCTTCCCTACAATTAATGCTTCAGAAATATGGGCACGCGTATTTAGTTTTATATGGCTATTGCGCCCTCTCGCCGTACTTTGAATTGTAAGTGCACCGCTTATCTTTGAGTCTAATTTGGACAAATCAGATATTTGAGCAGATAGATCCATTTTAGCGCTTTCATCTGAAAAATAACCATTAGCCTCTATATTTGTATATTGATTTTTCAAATTAAAATGACGTAAAGTGAAGCCCTTTGTATTTCGAGCAGTGCCACCTGAAAGAGTAGTATTTCCTTTGAATAAACGATCAAAAGACTGCACGCCTATTTTCATATCGTCAGCCATTCCTGATAATTGGAGATCAAAAATGCCACTCAATAAACTGATCGTTCCTTTGGCTTTAATATCTGCATTACCAGAAAGTGATTGTTTACTGAACACTTCCAAAGGAGTTAATGTTTGAGCTTTTAAACCGAGATCGCCTTTAAAAACAAAATTCTCCATTGTCCCTTTTAACCAAGAAGAAAAACCCTGAGCCGTAACACTCAGATCATGAATCAAAATTGGTTTGTTCGAAACAATATCCGTATCTAAATGCACATGAACCGCTTGGCTTAAATTTTCTACTAACGCTCCCTTAATCTTTTTAACCCCTTGAAGCGTCCCTTTAACCTGAACACCAACATGACGAGAAGCTGCATTATCAAGATTTTCGCTTACTCCTCCCATATCAAAAATTGCATCGCGAATATAAATATTTTTATTGCTTAAATGATTTACAACCAACCGCCCATTCCAAGATTGTTGACCTTCGCGACCATAGTCAATGTTCAAAGCAAGAGTATTCGCAGGTTTTGGCACTTCTGATATAGGTAAATGAATAGACTCCTTTTCGTTATCAAGAGCCATTTTGCCATCAACAAAAAGCCGTCGCAAGAATCCATCAGCGGTTATTTCAGCATTGGCTATAACATTCATTGCTTTGTTCTGAATAACCATCTGATCAAGGTGTGTCACACCTTCTTTTGTTCTTCTTGCCTTTGCTTTTAATGTTATATCAGATTCGAAGAGACTACGATATTGAACAGGTATTAAAGGGCTCAGTGTTCCCTCTAATTTCGTAGAAAAACTCTGTCCTTCTGGAACACTTGCAAGAATAACATTACCATCTAAAATAGAATGATGATCGGACTCTAAAGAAAGTTTGATAACCAAATCATCAAAAGTACCATCACCTTTCACGACGAGACTTAATGCTGGACGTTGTTCAATGTTAAAAATATTCGCCAAAATACCATTTTGTGGTTCGTTAGCAGAAATATCAATTTGAGCTGTACGATTACTATCAGATATCTTGGTGAGAACAGAAAAAGAACCCGGTGCATCTAAACGATGCGCCGCTATATCGACATCAAAATTACCACCAGCCAAGGTGAAATTGCCTTTTAAGGACATATCAGCAGAAAAACCAAAAAGATTCTGTTCAAATGTCACATGTTGAGCTGTAAGCGTATTGATAGAAAGAGCAAGCGGTAATTTTGGTAAAGAGAATTTACCAGTCTCAAGGGAAGAAACAAAAGAAGAATTGCCTTGCGGTTTGCGTAAAAATGTAACCTGTTCTGCCGAAAGCTGGTTAATATCCATCCGCCCTCTCAGCAACGCTAGACGATTCCAATCCATTTTAGCATTGGTAATTTTAAGCCAAACCCCTTTTTTATCACTGACAGTAATAGTATCAATTGATGTTTGAGAAGACAGTGTCCCTTGCATATTGTGTAAACGAACTTGACGATTAGGCGCTGAAAGCTTTCGTTCAATTAAAGAAACAAACCATGAGCGATCATCTGTTTTCATTTCGCTAGAGGGAAGAATGTCTCCTCTTTGCGCAAAAACAAAACCACCCACCCCAAAAAACAAAAATACAAAGAAGAAAGCTGATAAACGTACACCTTTTTTCATTAAAATGCTTGCCCTATACCCACATAAAAACCAATGCGAGGGTCACCCTTCTCTCTCTTTAAAGGAAAGGCTAAATCAACGCGTAAAGGACCAAGACCCGTCATATAACGACCTCCTATACCGGCTCCCCATTTAATTTTTTGAGAAAAATCAAAATTCGCCTTTTTCCCTACTAAACCTCCATCAAGAAAACTGACAAACCCTATTTTATCATTTAAAGAAACACGCAATTCTGCTGACCCCTCAATAAGCGCCCGTCCACCAACAACCCCATCATTTTCTGTTTTGATACCAATATTACGGTAAGCATAACCACGAACAGAGCCCCCACCACCAGCAAAAAAAAGCGTATTTGCGGGTACTTGTGCTGTATCATTCCCAAGAATTGTACCAAGCTTTGCCCGCGCAGCAACAACAAAACGATCCCCTTCATCCAACGCCCAATAAGAACGACCTTCTGCTGTTACTTTTGCAACAAAGTTGCTAAAACGCATCTCATAAAAAGGCTCAATGAAAACTTCACCATATAAACCTTTTGTTGCATTAAACTTATTATTACGACTATCGTAAATCAAGCCGCTAGGGAAACCGATTGTTGTAAAATTACGGCTCCCAAAATAGATATCACGTGAATAACCATTTGAAACTTCTACAGCAGCCTGTCCCGATAGATTACCATTAAAAATATGCGTAATACCTAATTTTCCTTTGATGGCTTTTGTCGTATAATTTTCTAAAACATCTTGTTGTATTTTTAATTCTGATCTGAAATCTGTATCTGGCGTGAGTACACCGGGCTTTACAAATGTAGCACCGAAAAGATAATCAAAATTTTTAAAATTATATGATTGCTTTTTATTGCTACCAACACCACTTATTTTTGTTTCAATTTTAAGAGTCTCTGCATGACCCAAAAGATTGTTATGCATCCAATAAGTCTCAAAACCAGCACCGTCTAAAGTTGAATAGCTACCGCCTACACCAAAACGACGCGGTTTACGTTCTTGTACAACAAGTGCAAGCGGTAAACTACCATCTAGATTAATAGTATCAGCCTCACGTATATTGATAGCACGAAAAACACCAAGGCGCGCAAGACGTTCATTTGCCTTAGCTAACGCATCAGAATCGTATATCTGCCCTGGTTTCAATCCGGTCATCCACGCGATATAAGCTGAATCTACACGTGGTTTCTTACTTATATTACGCACACTTAAAGGACCATAATAAGCCTTTTGTCCAGGAGCAACAACAATCCGTCCTTCAACACGCAACGCAGCATGGTCAGCCACGACTTCACTCTTCATAATTTTAGCTTTAGCATAACCTTGTTGCCGCCATCCTTCTATCGCCCATTTTTCTGCTTTCAAAATGGTTTCAGATTTAGCAATAGCCCCAAATTTATAGCCCAATTCTTCAATTGTGGGCATTTTATGCGCTTTACGTTTTTCAAACGGAGCTACTTTATCAATATTGGCAATACTAAAAACATATTGTGGACCAGCATTAATTGTAATAACGATATTCGATTGTGCTGGAAGTTGAGTTACCGGACTTAAATCAGCGACTTCTAAGCCATTAATTTTAATACTAATAACACCACCATAGCGTCCATCAGCATAAAGAGCAGAAAGAATTGCTCGATAATCTGAACGCGCCTTGGCGAGCAAACCAGAAGAACTGGCGGATGCTTTCTCTTTATCAGCAACAAGAGAAGAAACAGATTTAACTATTTTTATACCTTCTAATGGTGCACCTGGCGGTGCAACAACATCAACTTTATAAAATTTCTCTGTACTTTTGGTATAATGTGAAGAAGAATTTGTTTTCTTTTGACCAAAAAAAGGGATGCCGAAAAAATCAAATGCAGCAAGTGGCTGTGGAAAAGAAAAAGTAAAACACAAGCCTATAAATACACAGCGCACAGTCCCTGATTTTAACAAAATTCTTGTCTGGTATACCATAAAATCAGATACCTTATAATACACTTTGCATCTACTACGCTTTAAATAATATAAAAATAAGAAAGGTAAATATAATTACTTTGCACATTTTACACGTTTTATCACATCAAATAACACTCTGCGATACATAACGTTATCCTCCCCTTATATTTTCATAAAATTTTGCACTGTTGTATAACACGAACAGCCTCATTCTTTTTTTCTTAACATATTTATTTAGCTTATTATAAATGTTTTATTGCGTCCCATATCATCATGGTTAAATTTGTACAAATGACTTTCCATGGGAATGCTAAAAAACTGCCCACGTATATAGTTCTCTCTATAAAAAAAGCTATAGAGATGCTTCTTGATTTTTATAAATAGATATGATTGTCTCTACCAAGTCTAAAGGGGGAAAATAAATAAATGATCGCACGTATTACAACTGTTGCTTTTCGCGGTCTAGAAGCAGTCCCTGTCGATGTACAGGTTATGATTTCGTCTGGTAAAATAGGAATGGCTATTGTTGGATTAGCTGATAAAGCAGTTGCAGAAAGCCGTGAACGTGTACAAGCAGCCCTCCACGCTTGTGGACTTTCTATGCCTACTAAACGAATTACGATTAATCTTGCACCAGCTGATTTGCCTAAAGAGGGATCGCATTATGATTTGCCAATCGCCGTAGGCTTAATGCTTGCTATGGGAATCCTCCCTCCCGAAGTAGCTCAAGACTATGTCATTTTAGGAGAATTATCACTGGATGGTTCACTTACCGCCGTTAATGGTGTTTTACCAGCTGCCATGACAGCTTTATCACTCGATAAAGGACTGATTTGTCCCTTCCAATGTGGACCTGAAGCAGCATGGGCAAATGCAGAAATAAATATTCTTGCCCCAGAGACTCTGCTCACTATAGTCAACCATTTCAAAGGAACCCAAATTCAAAAACGTCCACAACCGCGCCAATATACTATCGAAACTGAACTTCCAGATCTTTGCGAAATCAAAGGACAAAAAACAGCCAAACGTGCCTTAGAAGTTTGTGCTGCTGGACGCCATAACCTTTTGTTTGTAGGTCCCCCTGGTGCTGGAAAATCTATGCTAGCGCAACGCTTACCTTCCATTTTGCCACCTCTTGATAGCCGTGAGCTTTTAGATGTCTCTCTGATTGCTTCTATTACAGGAGAAACGGTTCATAATACCATTTCACTTCATTGCCCCTTTCGTTCCCCACATCATTCTGCTTCCATGGCCGCAATGATTGGTGGAGGGCTTAAAGGACGACCGGGAGAGGTCTCCCTTGCTCATAATGGTGTGTTATTCCTTGATGAATTGCCTGAATTTTCTCCACAGGTTCTTGATTCTCTTCGTCAACCTTTAGAAAGTGGGGAGTCAGTTATCGCCCGCGCTAATCACCATATTAGCTATCCTGCTCGCTTCCAACTTATTGCCGCAATGAATCCTTGCCGTTGTGGTATGGCAGGCGAAAAAGACCATGTTTGCCCTAAAGGGATACGCTGTCAAATCGATTATCAGTCCCGTATTTCTGGTCCTCTGCTTGACCGAATTGATTTACGGATTGATGTCCCTGCTTTGACGGCTATGGACCTTATGCAACCAGAACAATCAGAAAAAAGCTGCGACGTTGCCAAACGCGTCGCACGGTGCCGTACCATTCAAGCTAAACGTTTTTCAACAATGGGGTTTGATCATATTCGTACCAATGGCGATTGCCCTGCCAAAATTATAGAACAGATTGCCATTCCTGATAAAAGTGCGACCATACTCTTACGAGATGTGAGTGAAAAAATGCACCTCTCCGCACGCGCTTATCATCGCATTCTCAAAGTTGCACGCACAATTGCTGATCTTGACGGATCAGATACTCTTTCACGCTATCATCTCGCAGAAGCTATTTCCTATCGACTAGGCGCAGAAAGATTAACAGCCCTTAATTAAAAAACTACTCATCAAAAAAAACTTATTGGAAAATAACGCAAATAAAGTTCTGTAAGTTTACCATCCTCTTCTAGAGATTTCAGCGCATAATTGAGTATATCAACCAATTTTTCATTCTTTTTTGCAACAGCAAGCTGCATTCCTTGCCCCAATAACTGTGGCGCCATATATGCCCCCCCAACAAAATGGCAGCAATCAACAGATTTTTGTTTTTTGAACCATAATGATAAAGCAAATCCATCATCAAAAATAAGGTCAATTTTACGCTCTTGTAATGCTTTATAGAGCTCTTCTCTCTTTTTAAACCCTTGCCATTTGGCTTTAGGAAAATAATATTGAAAGAGTTTTTCGTGAACACTTTTAGACAAAACACCACTGGTTAAATGTATCAATTGATCGCTTATTGGCTCATCGAGATTTAAACGTCGAGAAGCAACAAATCGCGCTGGAAAGCGCAAATATGACTTTGTAAAAACAAGATCTTGCTGGGTTTTACTTGTTTCTTTTAAACCCGCAATAATGACTTCTGCACCACCATTTTTAACATGTTCTAAAAGCTCTTTCCAAGGAATCACTTCTATTTCACAAAGCTTCTCTAATTTTAATTTTGAGCAAATAGCACGCAATAAATCGATATTATAACCTGCAAGATACCCCGATTGATCAATAAAATTAAAAGGAGGAAAATCAAAAGTTGTTACAAAACGCAAACGAAAGATATCCGTTGTATCAGGTTGTACCAAATGTTCATGCGAATCAAAAAAAGAAGGCAACCTTTCAGCTTCTGCGTAAGAGGAAAATAGAACCCCCCCCGCTACAAATAAAATACGAATAAAAATATTGTATGGATTATTGAATAAAAAGTACTGTAAACGCAATTGAAGATGTTTCACATATATAGATTTTTTTATTTTCAAAATCTCTCCCCCATTTTTCAAAACTAAGATGCACCACTTCTTAACTATTATCTAACGCACTTCACCAAAATATCTGGCGTTTAATAAATAAAATTCTTGCTATTTTTGAAACCATTGAAAATGCTTAGATTTCTGATGTTAATTTTCCAAAATGAATATATAAAAAGTAATTTTAGAGAAAAGCGATTTAATTTTTTAATATAAGAAATAAGCTGTATATACTTTATTGCGTATCTTAAAATATTAAGACCATTTCCTTGCGTATCACAACTTGGGAAGTATATAGATACTATTGAAGAAAAGAGTAAAAATACCCCTCAAATGCCGAGGGTTTTCTCAACATTAAGGTTGCATCAACATTTAAGAGCTGAAAAATAAAATGATGATTCTGATTTGCACTTTATTGTCACGATGGGAAAGATGGGGGACATAAATCTTGTAGTATTCACAGGGTATTTTGCGTTATACTATTCAAACATCGTTGTAAAATGAGTTTGGGAACATTGAGAGATGCTCCTTAAAAAAGCGCGTGAATAAACAGTACAATGGCGTTTTGTTTTGAATGAGCGATGCAACCTCACGAGAATGCAAGAAACAAAAGCGTAAGATAATTCGTTATTACCCTCATTATTCAAAAATATCACCGTAGACGTTTTTTTAAATTGTAAAGTTGAATATAAAAGATGATCGTGGAAACGTGTTTTTACATTTACGCATTTATATTTTCCTCAAATGAAGCTTTTTTCACATTTTAAAGATGACACAAACCAATATACACAATATTTTCGCCTCAATCTAACATACAAAAGTTTGAACTGCTTAGAGAGCTCGCAACCTTTGTTTTAAATATATGGTAGAATTAGGATTGAAAAATTGATTTATGGATAAAACAAGTGAGACCTTTATTAGTGTAACACAAAAATGCATAACTAATTCTGAAACATTACGCATATGCAAAAATAAACAAAGTAAATAGCATCGTTTATGAAACAGCTTTTTGTATAAGTCATAAGTGTTTATTCGCCTTATATCACCGCCCTAGTGTTTTACAGCATAGCAGTACACTATCATTTTATCATTCTCTCCATTATATATCGACAGATATTGAATCTAGATCTGATATACGGTAAATATTTAATGTGGTTATTCCATAAATAACTGATCAGAACATTGAGCTTTAAAAAAAGCGGATAAAATATTGTAAATTGAACACAGGAATGGACTAACTTATGAGTGATGAAATAACCTCACCAGCACAAAGCAATAACTATGATGCCGCTTCTATCAAAGTTCTCAAAGGTCTTGATGCTGTACGCAAACGTCCTGGTATGTATATCGGTGACACTGATGATGGATCGGGGTTACACCATATGGTCTATGAAGTTGTAGACAATGCTATCGATGAAGCTTTAGCCGGTCATGCAACTCTTGTAAACGTCACACTCCATGCTGATGGTTCTTGTTCTGTTCGTGATAATGGACGTGGAATTCCGACAGATATCCATCCAACAGAAGGTATTTCTGCCGCTGAAGTTATTATGACACAGCTTCATGCCGGTGGAAAGTTTGATCAAAACTCTTATAAAGTTTCAGGCGGATTACACGGTGTTGGCGTCTCTGTTGTGAATGCATTATCCGTTTGGCTTAAATTGCAAATCAAACGCAATGGTAAAATTCATGAAATATCATTTACCCACGGGGTAGCTGATGCTCCATTAAAAGTTGTTGGCGATTGCGATCAAGAAAGTGGAACAGAAATTAGATTTTTACCAAGCTCTGAAACCTTTACTATGGTTGAGTTTGATTTTGAAACTTTAGAGCGTCGTTTACGGGAATTAGCTTTTCTAAATTCTGGGGTTTATATTCTTCTTGTTGACGAGCGTCATGCTGATATTAAATCCGTTGAATTGCATTATGAAGGTGGATTAATAGAGTTTGTGAAATATATTGATCAATCAAAAAAAGCTCTGCTTGATACTCCTATTTATATTGCAAGTGAAAAGGATGGTATGAGCGTTGATGTTGCCCTGTGGTGGAATGATTCCTATCATGAGAAGGTCTTGTGTTTTACCAATAATATCCCTCAGCGTGACGGTGGAACGCATTTGATAGGTTTCAGAAGTGCCCTTACACGCCAAATTAATGGCTATGCTGAATCTTCAGGTATTGCTAAAAAAGAAAAAGTGAACTTAACCGGTGATGACTGCCGTGAAGGATTAACAGCTATTCTTTCTGTCAAAGTTCCTGATCCAAAATTTTCTTCACAAACAAAGGATAAGTTAGTCTCTTCTGAAGTGCGCCCTATTGTTGAAAGTTTGGTCAATGAAGGTCTTTCAATATGGCTGGAAGAACATCCTCATGAAGCAAAACTTCTCATTAGTAAAGTGGTAGAAGCTGCAACAGCACGTGAAGCAGCACGCAAAGCACGTGAACTTACAAGACGAAAAGGGGCACTTGATATCACTTCTCTACCAGGAAAGCTTGCCGATTGCCAAGAACGAGATCCCGCAAAATCAGAAATCTTTATTGTCGAGGGGGATTCGGCTGGCGGTTCAGCAAAAAGTGGGCGCTCACGTCAAAATCAAGCAATTTTACCCCTTCGTGGTAAAATCCTCAATGTTGAACGAGCACGTTTCGACCGCATGCTCTCATCTGATATGATTGGAACACTTATTACAGCTCTTGGAACGTCTATCGGTAAGGATGAATTTTCGCCGGATAAATTACGTTATCATAAGATTATTATCATGACGGATGCGGACGTTGATGGAGCCCATATTCGTACTCTGCTGCTCACTTTCTTTTTTAGACAAATGCCCGAGTTGATTGAACGTGGACATCTTTATATTGCTCAGCCTCCTCTTTATAAAGTATCGCGTGGAAAATCTTCCCAATATATTAAAAATGAAGCAGCGTTTGAAGAATTCTTGATCGATACTGGATTAGAAGAAACAACGCTTGAGCTTTCAACGGGAGAAGTTCGTGCAGGGGCTGATTTGTATCAACTCGCTAAAGATGCTCGTATATTACGTCAACTTTTAAATGGTCTTCATACCCGTTATGACCGTAATATTGTTGAACAAGCAGCAATTGCTGGCGCTTTTAATCTTGAAGTCTTTGCAACACAAGAAAAAGCGCAAAAAATAGCAGATACTACAGCACACCGCCTTAATCTGATTGCTGATGATATGGAACAAGGTTGGAGTGGACAATATACAGCAGATGGAAGTTTATGTTTTGAGCGTATTTTGCGTGGTGTTAAAGATGTTGTTACGCTTGATGTGGGACTTATAAATTCAACTGACGCACGCCAAATTGATCGCATTTCTCAAAATTTTATCGACATATATCATCCTCCTGTTCTTTTACGTCGCAAAGATAAAACAGAGCGTATTTTTGGTCCTATGAGCCTTTTAGAGAGCATTTTTACAAACGGTAAAAAAGGTGTTACTCTTCAACGTTATAAAGGTCTTGGGGAAATGAATGCTGAACAACTTTGGGAAACAACGCTTGATCCCAATGCACGTTCTCTTTTACAAGTAAAGATTAATGATGCAACCGATGCAGATTCACTCTTTTCTCGTCTCATGGGTGATGAAGTTGAACCTAGACGTATTTTTATTCAAGACAATGCCTTAAGCGTTGCCAATCTTGATATCTAAAGGTACTCTTCTGTTTTTGGCTGTGTAAACGTCGTAGTTTTATACGTTGTTTTTTCGTAGTTGAACATTCCCTCTCTATTTCATTTACGATAAAAGAAAAATAAGGAAGATCATATACATGGCAATTGAAACAGAACGTGTAGGAACCAAGGGTGGCATGGAGCACTCTTTTGGTTTTACAATAGTAGATGAAACACAAAAACAATCCATGGTGGATGGTGTGTTTCATTCTGTTGCTGAAAATTATGACAAGATGAATGATATCTTATCCTTAGGGCTACACCGTGTGTGGAAAAATTCCATGATTGCTTGGCTTTCCCCACCAGCACTTTCTCATTGGAAAGTTCTTGATGTCGCTGGCGGTACAGGTGATATTGCTTTTCGTATTCTTAATGCTTCACGCCAAAAAGCCCATGCTACAGTGCTTGATATTAATGGCTCAATGCTCAGCGTTGGCAAAAAACGCGCACAAAAAAATGGTCTTGCCCCTCTGATTGATTTTGTTGAAGCCAATGCAGAAAATCTACCTTTTGAAGATCAAAGCTTTGACGCTTACACGATTGCTTTTGGAATTCGCAATGTTCCTCATATTGATCAAGCTCTTAGAGAAGCTTTTCGTGTTTTAAAGCTCGGTGGACGTTTCTTATGTTTAGAATTTTCAAATGTCGAGATGCCTTGGCTCGATAAAATTTATGATCTTTGGTCTTTCCATGCTATCCCTAAGCTAGGTCAATTTATCGCAAATGATGGCGATGCTTATCGTTATTTGGTTGAATCTATCCGCAAATTTCCTAAGCAAGATGATTTTGCCCATATGATCAAGCATGCGGGGTTTTCGCGGGTATCGTACCGCAATCTCACCGGTGCGATTGCAGCGCTGCATTCAGGTTGGAAAATTTAAAAATGGTGCAAATTTCCCCTTACTTTCAATTGATGCGTGCAGGATGGGTTTTAACACGTGAAGGTGTTTTAAGTGCTCTTCCTCATGATGATCTTCAAGGATTTCCAGCGCTATGTCATCGTATAGCGAGTGCATTAGCACGACGCAAAACAAAAAAGAAACAACGATCTGAAAATATTTCATATGCCATTAATAAGCTTGGACCCTCTTACATAAAACTTGGTCAATTTCTTGCCACAAGACCTGATATTGTTGGGCGTGATATTGCGGAAGATTTGTCACAGCTACAAGATCGCGTCCAAACATTTTCTTGCACTGCCGCTATTGCTCAAATTGAAAGTTCTCTTGGTCGCTCTATTGATGATTTATTCGTAAATTTTTATCCCCCCATTGCCGCCGCGTCTATTGCTCAAGTTCATCCAGCTGAATACAGTGATGAAACTGGCCATAAGAAAAAATGTGCTGTAAAAGTTATTCGTCCCAATATCAGAGCACGTTTTTCTAAAGATCTTAGAGGATTCTATCTCATTGCTCATTTACAAGAGCGCTATATCCCTGCCTCTCGAAGGCTTCGTCCTGTTTGTGTGGTGGATACTTTAGCACAAACAACACGACTTGAAATGGATTTACGCTTAGAAGCAGCAGCTATATCTGAAATGGCTGAAAATATTCAACATGATACAGGCTTTCGGGTTCCACGTATTGACTGGGAACGGACAGGACGTAATGTTCTTACAATGGAATGGATTGATGGTATAAGAATATCCGAAACTTCCAAACTCAAAGAAGCAGGTTTTGATTTGAAGGCGCTTGCTATTACGCTTATTCAATCTTTTCTTCGTCATACACTGCGTGATGGTTTTTTTCACGCCGATATGCATCCTGGTAATTTATTTGTAGATGAAAAAGGATGTATTGTTGCTGTTGATCTAGGCATTACAGGAAGGCTTGGCAAAAAAGAAAAGCATTTCCTTGCTGAAATTCTTTACGGCTTTATTACCCGCGATTACCATCGAGTTGCACGTGCCCATTTTGAGGCCGGCTATGTTCCTTCACACCATAATATCGAAAGCTTTGCGCAAGCCAACCGCGCTATTGGCGAACCAATTCACGGACAATCAGCACAAAGCATTTCCATGGCTAAATTGCTCACTTTATTGTTTGAAGTCACTGAATTATTTGACATGCAAACGCGACCTGAACTTTTATTGCTGCAAAAAACGATGGTTGTCGTGGAAGGTGTTGCCCGCACATTAGACCCCACTTTTAATATGTGGAAAGCTTCTGAACCCATTGTCAAAGAATGGATTAGTAAAAATTTAGGACCCGTAGGCGTTGTAAAAGACTTTAGTGAAGGAGCACAAGCTCTCCTTTCGCTGGCACGCAAAACACCACAATTGGTTCAAAATTTCCAACAAATAGAAGAAGATTTCAATCAAATGAGAAAAACAGGTTTTAATCTTTCTCCTGCTACCCTCAAACAACTTGCTGTAGAACAAAGTCACAGAAACCGTTATGGTCGTTATAGTCTTTTCATCATTGCACTTTGTTGCGCTTGTCTTACTTTTTACTTTTTTCACCTTTTCTAATCTCCTTAATATGCTAAAAATATCAACAATGAAATCATTGCAATCATTTTATTTCTTGGAGGTATTTTATGGCCAGTATTACCATTCGTAACCTGTCTCCTGAAACCAAAGAAGCTTTACGCATACGCGCCGCGCAAAATGGTATTTCTATGGAAGAAGAAGTTCGACGCCTTTTAAGCAATCCCACTCCTCTCACCACACAACCCCTTCATACTAGCGCTGTTGAAGCGCAATCATTGAAATCAAAATCACTTCTTCTTATTATTGGTGGAAGTATTGCATCCTATAAAGCACTTGATTTGATTCGCCGCTTACAAGAACGTGGAGCACACTTAAAAGTCGTGATGACAAAAGCAGCGCAAAAATTTATTACGCCTTTAGCCGCTGAAGCTTTAAGCGGTGGTACTGTATATACTGATTTATTTTCACGTGAAGAAGAACACGATATTGGACATATCCGATTAGCACGTGATGCTGACCTGATTATTTTAGCTCCTGCTACAGCCAACCGCATTGCAAAAATAGCCCATGGCATAGGAGATGATCTGGCTGATTGTGTCCTTTTAGCAGCACGCTGTCCACTCTTGATTGCACCCGCCATGAATCCAGCCATGTGGGTGCATCCAGCAACTATTCGTAATGTTGCACAATTGCACGCAGATGGCGTTCATATCATCGGACCAGAAATCGGAAAGATGGCTGAACGTGACGAGATTGGATATGGACGTATGAGCGAACCTTTAACCATTGTCGCTGCTATAGAGAATCTTTTGAATGTGCATGAAAAACCTCTCTTTGGCCGCCATTTCATTGTTACCTCTGGCCCTACCCATGAACCAATTGATCCAGTACGTTATCTTGCTAATCGGTCCTCAGGTAAACAAGGTCATGCCATTGCAACCGCTCTTGCACATTTGGGTGCAAAAGTAACACTTATTTGTGGACCTGTTCATCTTGCAGACCCACAAGAAGTAAAAACCATTCATGTTGAAACAGCACAACAGATGTTAAAAGCCGTTCAAACCGCATTGCCTGCTGATGGTGCCATCTTTGTTGCCGCTGTTTGTGACTGGCGTAGTCAAACCCAATCTTTACACAAAATTAAAAAGGATGCTCATAAAACACCACCATCCCTTCACATGGTTGAAAATCCTGACATTTTAGCAACGATTGGACACGCTCCAAATCGCCCCTCATTGGTCATTGGTTTTGCTGCTGAAACATGCGATATTATTGCTAATGCGCAAAAGAAATGTGTTGAAAAAGGAGCTGATTTCATTCTTGCTAATGATATTTCTCTTCAACTAGATGGTACAAGTGTCATGGGTGCTGATACAAATCAAGTTTATCTCGTAAGTAGAAAAAAAGTTGAACAATGGCCCCATATGAGTAAACAACACGTAGCGCAAAAATTAGCAAACGTGATTGTATCATTTTTTGCCCCCCAAACACCTACTCCTCATGAGGAAAATATACCCCTTTGCAAATAAGAACTCTTCAAACGCGTTGATATTAAAACACCTTATAAAATAGAACTGACAATATGTGTCTATCCATCTCAATTAGTATATAATATTTCTGGTTTATAATGATAATATCGCATTGTTCATATTAAATTAGAATCCCAGATATCATAAGATTCTCTCATTCCTAATCTCTCTCATGTTGAATCAATAAAAATCATTTTCTTGCACGTTGTAAACAAGGATAACTGTATGAATACAAAACGTTTCAGAAAGAACTAAAAGCGCTTATAATGGACCGTCTCAAGAACCAAGGGCTTGTCTCGGACAACACTGAGGATGATGGTGCCAGCGTGCTCTTTTTATTAAGCGTAAAGTTAGTGATGCCCTATAAGTTTTATATTATTCACGAGAGCTTTACCCATATACCATTCACAAACGCTGTTGCGAAATGGGTGTGATGAGCGTTGGGAAATGTTTTTTTAAAAAATCCTATCTCACCCTAGCCTTCATAAAAGCAGGATCTATTGCACCACTGTCTCGCCAGCTTATAAAAAAACAAGCTATCATTCACTTTGGCTACCATCAATTTTGACAAAGCTCTTGTAATGGATAAAATTTATAAAAAGCATTTTCTTTCTTCAATGTTTTTATCCACATATTGGTCATATTTATGATATGCAAATAAATGATTTTGATTGTTTCATGATGAGAGCAGCTAATGAGAAAATATGACAACTTTATTTTGAGCTCTTATTCGCTATGAAAAATAATGTATAAATCAATAATATTATAACATCTCAATGCAATTTTAAGCATACTTCATGCTGACGCTCATAAAGAATGTAGACAAAATTCATTGTACCACTGTCTATAAGTTTATGAAACTGAAGCCTTTATTATTTTCCTCAGTGATCGGTCTTTAAGATTAAATGTCTGTGTCCTCTCTCCAGAATACCAAGACCACAAAGACTAGAATTTTATCCATGATATCTTCACATTGTGATGTTTCATGAGAAGCATTTTTATTCCTTTATCGAAAGCTTTGTATCCATACATTGGTCTCGCCTATAATGTGTACGTAAATAATTTTTTGATGTTGAATAGAGTCTTTGAAATTAAAGAATATTTCTATATTTGGGATTTTATTCAAGTTGAAAATGATCAATTCTCTTCGATAAATTAGTGGTGTTATTATCTAAAAATTATTTGATACAGTGCACCACTTGTATGAAAAGTGCTTCAATGAATGCTTACTTCATTGCACTTATGGCTTTTAAAATTCAAAATCTCATCATTTTTAAGCATCCGTGGTTTCTCCCTTTCTTTGCTTCTTCTCAAAAAACTGCTCTTCTATGGGATCTGACAGTCAATCGCCTAAGCTTATTTTTTCCACTTCTATCATATTAATCATTCTGTTGCCCAAAATTAGAATATCTACGGAGCTACTACGTTACCCCTATTCCATTGAACTCAATATTTTTTTGAAAGCGAGAGGCAAAAGCATGCCGCCAAATAGTAGAAAAGTACAGAATTTTAGGAATTGTGCAAAACAATTAAACATTTAGATAAACGAAGTTAGATAACTCTACTGAATAAATAGAAATAAACAACTTTTCTCCCAAATAGTTCTTATTCCTTAATTTTTTACATATATCATATAAACGCAATAATCTACACTATGTACAAAAATACTAAAAATTTCTTCTACAACAGCTACTTTTTAAATTCTTCTTTGTTTTTAAAAATCAAAATTTCTATTTATTCAAACTTTATTTTTAACAAAGAAACCTTAACCGTTTTTTATAATGTTCTTGAAAAAAATCTTGTAATTCAAAGAAAGAAAAAATTACACTGTACATACTTTAAATATATTTCTTGTTTTTTTTGCTTCTTTCCTTAGTTTATTAATCTATGATTTTTACTGCTGCTTATCGTGCTTTACAACGTCTTCTGACCTCGCAATATCGTATTATGATACTGAAAGCATTGGGGGTTACTTTTTTCATTCTCACCATTTTATGGTTATGTGTGCACCAACTTTTTGTGTCTTACTTTTGGCCCTGGATTGCTCAATTTCTTCCTGGACTCCCTAGTTGGGCGGGATGGATTGGTTTTAGCATGCTTATCATCTTTAATCTTGGGTTGGCTCTTTTGTTGGCTTTTTTGATTGCACCCATCACAGCTATGATTGGTGGTTTTTTCATTGACTCTGCTGCTGAAATCATTGAAAAGGAGGATTACCCAAACGAGCCTATTGGACAAGCCTTGCCGTTTCAGCGTTCTCTTATCATTTCCTTTAAATTTGTTATTTTAAGCCTTCTTGGTAATGGAATTGCTTTTATTTTATTCTTCATACCAGGTATTAATTTAATTGCTTTTTATCTTATTAATGGTTATTTGCTCGGTCATGAATATTTCTTGTTTGCGGCTTACCGTTTTCGAACAGAGCAAAATGCGCGTGCTTTTTTACATACTCATTACACAACAGTTTTTGGCGCAGGATTATTGATAGCGCTTTTTGTTTCGATTCCTATTATTAATCTAGCAACACCGCTTTTTGCCGCCGCCTTTATGACACATTTACACAAAATGCTTTCCCAAAAGACCATAGCACGCATTACACAAAAATAGTGTTCCTTGACTTTAAGGTTAATAAAACTTGCCAGCCAAAGAAAGCATAATATAAAATTTTATGCTTTATCTTTTATTAAAGCAATATATTGATTTATAATGATAACTTATCGTTTCACAACATGAGTGAAAAACCTAAATATTATGAGGGTTTCTCATTTTAATCCTATTCATATTGGATCAATTGAAATCGTTTGTTAATATATCATAAACGGAGGTGGTGTGCGGATAAAAGTACTTTCAAAAAGGCGTGAAATATCTTTATATGAATCCTCTTAATGCAAACATTATCGTCGTATTGAAAACTGAAAAAGAGTATGATGGTGCCGCTTTGTACCTTCTATTTCAGTAAAAACGGATAGCATAATGTCTTTTATACCATTCATGGAGAGTGTATATTCTTCATAAGAGAGTTTTGGAAATTATTGAAAGATATCTGTGTAAAACAAGCACGTAAATGAGTAATATAATGGTATTTTGAGCGTATTCTATTTTAATTGTAAAAAGCGTGCGCTTTAAAGAAACCTTTTGAAAAAAATCTTGCTCTGATGTTAGCGTTTCGCTAATATAGCGTTATTGTATTCATTATCTTTAATGGATTATTTTAGCCTTGTTAGCGCCTTATATTATAAGGTTTCTTTTCTTCAAAACTGTTGATACGAATGATTAATTGGATATTCATTTTTATTAAAAAATAAGGCGTTTGTTAACCATCGCAAGGAGTAAATTTTAACACCAAAGTAAAAAATACAAACATGTAAGTTCTTAAAACTTATGAGAAATTTATTATAGGGAATACTCTTCATGATGCATATGATTGTTATAATATGGGAAAAATTAAAAATTAAAAAACAAGCTATACGTACACTGATAAAAGTATTAAATAGACTCCTTTGTTCAACCGGTAAAGCAAATGTGACTGCTTAAGTTCTATATTCTTTCAAATCATGCAAAAGATGCACAATATTTAAAGGAAGGTTATAAAGATGAACTGGATTACAAATTATGTTCGTCCTAAAATTAACTCTATATTGGGGCGCCGTGAAATTCCAGAAAATCTATGGATTAAAGATCCTACCAGTGGTGAAATGGTCTTCCATAAAGATCTGGAAGCTAATCAATTTGTAGCTCCCAATTCTGGTCATCATATGCGTATCAGTGCTAAAAATCGTCTCATGCATTTTTTTGATGATGGTGTTTATACAGCTCTTGAAAATCCAAAAGTTGTAACAGATCCTTTAAAATTTCGTGACGAAAAACGCTATATTGACCGGTTAAAAGATTATCGTTCTAAACTTGGGGTTGATGACAATATTTTAAGTGCACGTGGTACGATTGAGGGTTTGCCAATTATTGCAACTGTTCAAGATTTCGCCTTTATGGGTGGATCACTTGGTATGGCTTCAGGAGAAGCTATTATCAAAGCTTTTGATACTGCCATTGCTGAAAGGCGTCCGCTGGTTCTTTTTGCTGCTTCTGGTGGTGCACGCATGCAAGAAGGAACACTCTCGTTGATGCAAATGCCCCGTACAACAGTAGCGATTGAAATGTTGAAAGAAGCAAAGCTTCCCTATATTGTTGTGCTGACTAATCCAACCACCGGTGGTGTTACTGCTTCTTACGCCATGCTTGGTGATATTCACATTGCCGAGCCTGGCGCTATGATTGGTTTTGCTGGTCCACGTGTGATTCAACAAACTATACGCGAAACTCTACCAGAAGGTTTTCAAAGTAGTGAATATCTGCTTGAACATGGTATGATTGATATGGTTGTATCGCGTTTAGAAATGAAAACAACAATTGCGCGTATTTTACGCTTGATGATGAAACGCCCTGCTGTTTTTAACCCTTCCGATCCATCCCCAACAGACTCTCAAACATCGCTTTCTAGGACAAAAGCAGCTTAAGTTTATGCAACAAAGTCAAATACAAAGGGTGGTGGATGATTTACTAAAAAATTATCCGAAAAAATTTGATCTTTCCTTAGAGCGTATTGTTCACCTTTTAGAGCGTCTTGGTAACCCACATTTAAAACTTGCCCCTGTTATTCACATCGCTGGAACAAATGGCAAAGGATCTGCTTCAGCAATTTGCCGTGCTCTTTTGGAAAATGCAGGATACCGCGTTCATGTTTATAGCTCACCTCATCTCGTCAACTGGAATGAACGCTGCCGGTTAGGTCAAAAAGGAGGTGGTCAACTTGTTACAGAAAACCAATTGGCTGAGACAATCCGTGAAATTATAAAAGTAAATCGTCAAGAGCCGATTACTATTTTTGAAATTTTTACAGCCGCTGCCTTTATGTTGTTTAGTATACATCCAGCTGATGTTGTCATTTTAGAAGTTGGATTGGGAGGACGTTTTGATGCTACCAATGTCGTTAACAAACCAGCTGTATCGCTTATTATGCCCATTGATTATGATCATGAGAGCTTTCTTGGAAATACAATTGCTCAAATCGCTTTTCAAAAAGGAGGGATTATCAAACCAAACGTTCCTGTAGTCATTGGGAAGCAAAATTATGAAGAAACTCTTGCTACTTTAATACCCCTTGCTAATAAAAATAAAGCATTTTATGCTCTCTTTGATCAAGATTATCAAAGTTATAAAGAACATGGACGTATGGTTTTTCAAAACAATCAAGGTCTCATGGATCTTCCCCTTCCTAACCTTATTGGAGACCACCAAGTTGCCAATGCTGGTGCATCTCTTGAAGCAGTTTATCAAGCGGGTTTTCAACTTTCAGAACAAACCATAAATGACGCTTTAAAAAATATTTATTGGCCCGCACGAATGCAGCATCTTACCCAAGGACTTTTGGTTGATCAACTATCTCCTGATATTGATTTATGGTTAGATGGTGGTCACAATCCTGCTGCAGGAAAAGTTATTGCGGCAGAACTTACACAATGGAGAAAAAAAACAGATCGCCCCATTATTATGATTGCTGGCATGCTTAATACCAAAGATGCTGTCGGTTATTTTCGTCCTTTAGCTAACCTTGTCGATAAAGTATATACGATACCGCTGCTTGACAATAATGCCAGTATCTCTCCAACAGACTTAGCTGAATCAGCCCAAAAAGTAGGAATCCCTGCTGCCCCAAAAGCGCACCTACAAGATGCTTTGCATAAAATTAAAATGGAATATAAAGAGGCTATTGTCCTTATTAGTGGTTCTCTTTATCTTGCGGGTGATATTTTGCGTGACAATAAAACACCACCGTGCTAGATAATTAGCTATTTTTAAAGCTTTGAAAGATAGACTTTTTAATCATGCAACTTGATTGTGCACTTTATCAACATCCTAAACTCATTACTGTTTTTGGCGGATCCGGTTTTGTAGGACGACATGTCGTTGAAACTTTGACTAAGCGGGGATATCGCGTTCGTATCGCTGTTCGTTGTCCACAAAAAGCTTATTACATGCTCCAAATAGGAGAAGTAGGACAAACCCAAATGCTTAAAACAGATATCAAGCATCGTGCTTCTGTTGCACGCGCATTGCTTGGAGCTGATGCGGCAGTGTTTTTGCCTGGTAGCTTAAAACAAGCAAATCAATCGAATTTTAAAAAAACACAAATTGATGGTGTTTACAATGTTGCTGAATTAACAGCAGAAACTGGTATTCCGCTAATCTATATGTCAACACTTGTGGCTAACGAGAATGCTTCATGTCTTTATGCACGTGTTAAGTTTATGGGTGAACAAATCATTCATAACAAGCATCCTCAAGCAATTATTATCCGTCCATCCGTTATCTTTGGACCAGAGGACTGTTTCTTTAACACCTTGGCAGATTTGTCACGTTTTTTACCAATTATGCCTCTTTTTGGAGGTGGGAAAAGCAAATTGCAACCCGTGTATGTTGGTGATGTTGCTGAGTTTATCGCGCGCGCTTTAGATGGACAAGTTGCTTGGGGAAAAAATTATGATCTTGGTGGTCCCCAGATTATCACCTTCCAAAATACTCTTGAAAATATACTCAAAATTATTCACCGTAAAAAAACAATCCTATCCATGCCCCTTTCTGCTGGTCTATTGATTGGAGGAGTTTTGGGAACAGTCGGTAAATTGCCTTTTGTACCAACACTCGTAACAGCCAATCAGATACGTTTTTTGCAAATGGATAACATTGTTTCTAAAGAAGCTATAGAGAATGGATATACTCTAGAAGGTGTGGGAATTACCCCCAGAGCAATGGCAGCATTCTTGCCAAGTTATCTTTGGCGATTTCGTCCACATGGTCAATTTTCCCAAAACCTATTCGTTTAGAATAAATTCTTCTAAAACTGAGTTAATTATTTGATTTATAATTCATCGCTCGTTGTTAGCAGTTTTAAAATCAGAGTGTTCAATAGAGTGATGTTTTTACATTTTAAATACTCTATTCAGTATCACAAAAAATGTTTAATCGTATATCTATAATCTTTTGATAAAAATCGTTGAAAACAAGAGAAAAGCACTTCTTATAAACTGTCTTTATCCAAGAGCAGATGCAACATTGGAATCCTAAAGAACCGATTCTGAATTGCCTATTCATAAACATGATAGCCTATGGCTTTGCATTTATATTATTTTGCTAAAAAGCTTAATAATGAGATTAAAGTAATTCTTCCTTTTTCAACAACCGCATAAGTGAGTAGAATACGAGTATACTACTTTCGATATTATCCCATAAAAATCAATATAAAAACTGTAAAGCAATGCACCATTTTTATTATTTAAAAGGTATTCCCTCTGGAGACTTTTAAAAGCTTTAAAGTTACGTGAAAAGGATAGAATTTTGTTTATATAATAAAACTTATCATGAAGATCTCCTACTCCGTCAGTAACATCACTACTCAGATCCATAAATGCATATTTGTTGCACAAATTTATGGAGATTTTAAAAGAGCTTTTTCACATAAAGAAGTCCTCTTCTTGTCTTGCATTTTTTTTTAATTTCTCCTACCGTCTTGGAAAAAATTATTTTAAAGGAATGAAGAATGGCAGCTCAAGATTTTGTTGTCAAAGATATTGCACTTGCCGCTTATGGTCGTAAAGAACTTGATATTGCTGAAACTGAAATGCCTGGTTTGATGGCTTGTCGTAAGGAGTTTTCTTCCAGCCAACCTTTGCGCGGAGCGCGTATTTCTGGCTCATTGCATATGACAATTCAAACAGCTGTTTTAATTGAAACATTAAAAGCAATTGGCGCCGATATACGGTGGAGCTCTAGCAATATTTTTTCTACGCAAGACCATGCAGCAGCAGCTATCGCCGCAACTGGCATTCCTGTATTTGCCGTTAAGGGTGAAACATTGGAAGAATATTGGACTTATATAGATGCAATCTTCCAATGGCCAGATGGTAATCCTTCCAATCTTATTTTAGATGATGGAGCTGACGCCACAAACTATATTTTAATGGGAAGTCGTGCAGAACAAAATAAAGATATTTTATCGCATCCCAAAACAGAAGAAGAAGAAATTTTTTTCAAACAAATACAAAAGCGTATGGATGCAACGCCAGGTTTTTTTACACAACAGCGCGCAGCAATTAAAGGTGTAAGCGAAGAAACCACAACAGGTGTAAACCGTCTTTATCAGTTACAAAAAGAAGGACTTCTACCTTTTCCTGCTATTAATGTTAATGATAGCGTCACTAAATCAAAGTTTGATAATAAATATGGATGTAAAGAATCATTGGTCGATGGTATTCGACGTGGAACAGATGTGATGATCGCTGGTAAAACTGCCATTGTCTGTGGTTATGGTGATGTAGGAAAAGGTTCAGCAGCATCTCTTTCTGGTGCTGGGGCTCGTGTTAAAGTAACAGAAATTGATCCTATCTGCGCTCTTCAAGCCGCTATGGATGGCTATGAAGTTGTTAATTTGGATGATGCTGCTTCCAGTGCTGATATTATCATCACGACAACAGGCAATAAAGATGTTGTTCGTTTAGATCATATGCGACAAGTAAAGGATATGTGTATTCTTGGAAATATTGGTCATTTTGATAACGAAATCCAAGTCGCTGCCCTTAGAAATTTGCCATGGACGAATATTAAACCACAAGTTGATATGATCACCTTTCCCGATGGAAAACGCATCATTTTGCTCTCTGAAGGACGATTGTTAAACCTCGGCAATGCGACGGGGCATCCTTCTTTTGTCATGTCAGCTTCGTTTACCAATCAAGTTTTAGCGCAAATTGAACTTTTTACCCGTACAGAACACTATACAAATGAAGTCACTGTTTTGCCTAAACATCTTGATGAAAAGGTTGCACGTCTACATCTGGATCGGTTAGGAATAAAATTAAGTGTTTTATCAGAAGAACAAGCCGCTTATATTGGAGTCTCACCACAAGGACCTTATAAACCAAACCATTACCGTTACTAATACGTTTCCTTGGGTTAAAAAAGGGAAAGATGTCGTGCTCAGCTTTGGTGACTATAACCCCAAAGAAAAAACTCAAAAAGAGATCCGAATCTATACGTATATACTTTGCCTTTTTTTCTTTTTTTCTCCAACATGCGCTTTTTCTCAGTCATTGGAAGGTTATTTACCATTTTTCTTCACTTTGCCGAATGGTCCATGGCTGCTTTTAGCGCTGTGTGGAGGAATTTCTTGTGCTTCACTTCTCACGTGCCTAGCTGTTACCGTGCGTGCAAAAAAAACTGCACAGAAGCCTTTGAAGATAATTCAGGCAAATTTTTCTGAAAAACTTAAATATTATGAATGGCTTCTGGAAGAAACCGAGCAATTCCTTCTTATTTGGGAAAATCCAACAACCTTACCCCATGTTGTTGGTGCTCTTTCCGCATTGCAAAAAATAGGAATCGATCAGAAAGATTTTCAGCGTTTTGAGCTCTGGGTTGAAGAAAATTCTCTGCGAGAACTTGATTATGCATTGACTCAACTCCGTTGTAAATGTCACCCTTTTGATCTTTCTATCACCACCACAAACAATGTACTGCTACAAGTTACAGGAGTCATCGCAGGAACAGTCGCCATTGCTCGTTTTCAAGATATCTCAAAACAACAGAGTGAAAATGCTCGTTTACAGAAAGATATCGCCCGCCTTCTTACTGAACTGAGAATGCAGCGTAATCTTCTTGATCTTATTCAAGAGCCCGTATGGATAAAAGATTGTGAAGGAAAAGTTTGTTTTATCAATCGCGCCTTTAGAGAAATGACAGACTTTCGTGAAGACAGTGATGACGTGGGGGATCTTTTCAATGAAAATACACAACGCAAAACAGATGAAACAGAAACAATTTTTCAAGAACATGTTCATACGGTTATTGGTGGAGAACGGCACCGTTTTCATCTCACACGTATTACAACAGCTGAAGGGATGGCAGCTTTTGCACGTGATGACAGCGCCTATGAAAATCTTGCTCATGAATTAAGATATGTTCTTCAAAGTCATTGTGAAACACTTGACCAAATTTCAACAGCTGTAGCCATTTTTGATACAAACCAAAAATTAAAATTCTGTAATCACGCTTTCAAAATTTTATGGCCGTTGGAGAGTTCTTTTTTAGAAAGTGAACCAAGCCATACATTGTTTCTTGAACGTTTACGTGAAAAGGGGCTCATTGCTGAACACCCTGATTGGCGCGCATGGAAAGAAGAACTTTTAAAAGCCTATTGGCAAACAGAATCGAACCAACAAATTTGGAATCTTCCAGATGGGCGTACAGTGCGTGTTGTCTCGAACCCTCATCCACAAGGAGGTGTCACTTGGCTTTACGAAAACCTTACTGAAAAAATTGATCTTGAGCGCCGTTATAATACACTTATTAAAATACAAGGTGAAACACTTGATAAACTTTCTGAAGGTGTGGTCGTTTTTGGTACTGATGGACGCCTTCGCTTATCGAATCCTGCCTTGTCGAAATTGTGGTCTCTTCCTTATAATTTACTGGTAGAAGGAACCCATATTACACAGTTACAAAGCCATTGTTCAGCCTTAACCTTGGGGCAAGAATGGGATCAATTTACCAAGTTCATTACCGGTTTTGCTGAAAAACGTGAAACATTTTCAGGTCGTATAGATCTTAAAAATGATATGATTATTGACTATACTCTGGTCCCTCTTCCTAATGGACAAACGATGCTTACTTTTGTGAATGTTACGGACACTGTCCATGTTGCGCGTGCTCTTCAAGAAAAAAATGAAGCATTAGAAAGTGCTGATCGTTTGCGTAATGAATTTGTCCAACATGTTTCTTATGAATTACGCACACCTCTCACCAATATTATTGGATTTTCGGATATTTTACGTGATCAAATTTTCGGCTCTATCAATGAACGTCAACAAGAATATCTTGAACACATTCATTCAGAATCAGGAACTCTTTTAAATATTGTTAACGATATTCTTGATCTTGCTACCCTTGATGCAGGCATTATGGAGTTGGACATAAAATCGGTTAACATTGCCGATGCTATGATACAAGCAGTAGCACGTGTAGAAGATCGCCTTAATGGACGGCATATTACGCTTTTACAACAAATTTCTCCTTCCTTAAATTCTATTTCTGCTGATGAAAAGCGCTTGCATCAAATTTTTGTGAATGTACTGAGTAATGCTATTAATTTTGCAACGGAGGCGAGTACTATTGAATTTTGCGTCGATGAACAAGATGATAACATTGTCTTTAGCGTTCACAATCAGGGCTCTGACATCCCAGAAGACGTTCTTGATCGTATTTTTAAACGTTTTTCTTCCCATTCACACCATGGTGGGCGTGCGGGAGCGGGTCTTGGCCTTTCCCTTGTAAAAAGTTTCGTTGAACTACACGGTGGACATGTTGAAATTCTTACCGGTTCTGGAAAAGGAACAACAGTTAAATGTTTTTTCCCACTCTCCAAAGGAGATACGATTTTTTAATTTTAACCTTTATGATAACAAAAATTTTTCATCCATTTCATGGAACTTTTAATGAATTTTAGTTTTTTTCTTGAAAATGAAGAGGCAACAAAGCTTTTTGCACAAAATTTAGCTCTTTCTTTAAAGCCAGGAGATCTTGTAACGCTGCAAGGAGATCTTGGAACTGGAAAATCAACCATTGCACGTACAATCATTCAAACACTTGCGAACGATAACACTATAGATGTTCCAAGCCCTACTTTTACTCTTGTGCAAAGCTATCAACTTCCAAAGTTTGAAATTATTCATGCTGATCTTTATCGCCTTTCTATGGCAGAAGAAATTGATGAATTAGGGCTTCATGAAGCTCGTGAGAAAAATATTTTACTTGTTGAATGGCCAGAAAGAAATACAGCTCTTTTAGAACTCGCCACTTTTGCACTCACCTTACACTATAAAGAACATGGGCGTCATGTAACAGTTAGATCAGCGCAACATTCCATTGAATGTTTGCAACAGTCTTTTACAATTCGTACATTTTAAAAAAACATGAACATCATCATTTTTTAATTTGATAATACCTCAGTACTACCTATGAAATCTGAGATGATGGACAACATAAAGAAGGCTTCATGGAGGCACCAACCATGGAAGATGAAACGAAATGCTGACTCTTTTATATAACAATGACATAAATTGCAAAGGACAGCCGTTAATTTATAGAAATTCATCAATTTATTTTAGAGAATCTGATACCTACAATTTTGATTTTAGAGAATAGTATAAGAGAATTTTAAATTGAAGTGATAACCCTTTATAAGAGCATTATATAACCTGTAGTGAATTGCTTGTCTCTTTCTGCTTAAAAATTGTGAGCTTCAGAAAAGTAATTTGCAAAGTTTTTGCTTAAAATCTCCCTTTATGTGTTGAAAATACTATCTATCTCAATAGTCTTATCTAAGAAGAAATACCTTTAATGAAATTATCATTCACCCAATATTTTTAACGCGCCTATAAGGAAAGAATTGCATATATTCTTCATACAAAGCAATTTTTTATAAAAAATGGTCAATTGAATCATGCATAAAAGCACGAATTCTTAAATTCATTTAAAATTTTGATTTTTATTGTCTTTTCATTATAATATAATGCAAAAAAGAATATTTTAAAAAAGTCAAAAGGAGAGACAAAATTTCTCTCCTTTATAGTGATTATATGTGGAATTAACTAAGCCCATCTTTTATCCATTCAGAAAGACGTCCTTTAGAGGTAGCGCCAACCATATTCGATGAAATATTTCCATTTTTAAACATTAGTAATGTAGGGATAGAACGTACTCCGTATTGGGTAGCCAGTTCCGGATTTTCATCAATATTTACCTTAGCAATTTTAACTTGATTTTGCATTTCTATTGAAATTTCATCCAAAATTGGAGCAATCACTTTGCAAGGGCCACACCATTCTGCCCAAAAATCAACCACAACAGGGGTGGAAGAGGTTAGAACTTCACTTTCGAAATTGTCCTTATCAACTTTTATACACGTCATTGATTTATCCTTTATATTCACCTTTTATAGATTGGTATAATAACAATTCATATCAAGTTATTGCAAAGATAAATTATTAAAGGACTTTTTTATACCAGGGATTGTGCGTTGTGTTTGTTTGAGCGATTTTATGAAAGTAAATAAAGTGTAAAAATGCTTTGCAGGGAAAAGACTAACTTATAAGGCAACTTCACTAAGAAATGCCTCAAGTTTTTCTGGAGGAAGTTTAAAAATTTTGGCTTCTTTACTGTAGATAAGCAGAGCCTGTATATCTTTATTGGGATGAATAGCTTGCAATAATTTTCGATAAAGAGCCATTTGCAACCAATGATGGGAAGCAATAGCAGCTTCATTTTCTGGCGGGGTTCCTGTTTTAAAATCTGCAAAGATAACGCTGTTTTGCGTGATGTAGAGACGGTCAATTTGACCAGAGATTGCTTGTTCTTTTCCACGAATTTTCACAATACCCATTAAGGAGACCTCAGCACGTGAATGCTCAGAGAAAAGGGGTTTGAGATAAACATGATCTAATATTTTCCAAATATGGCAAAGAGCATCTTCTCTTTGGCTCTCATGCCAATGAGAGGCTTTGATATTGAGATAGTTTCGAGCATAATCTCGACGTTTTTGTGGGGGACAATCGGGCAAATACTGTAACAATCGGTGAACGAGATTACCATATTCAATGGAAAAAGCTCTGTTTGTGTTCATGGCTCCTAAAACAGGTGAAGTGGTAAACTGTTTTGGATTTGAGAATAGCTCTGTATCAGCTTCAATGGAAAGGCTCGCCACTGACGGTTTTAACGGTTTTGGGAGCACCGGTTCTGCTGGGACTTTATGGGAGAAAAAGTCTGGTAGAGGTGGAAGTGTTTGGCACTCAACGGAAGAAATTTTTTGGTTTATAGAAGTAGAAGAAGGCGGTGTAATGCAATAACGCCAAGCTGCAATATCTTCCGCAGGACCTTTTATAGCTACCGCATGTGGTTCGAGAGCTCTCTTTACCAGTTGTAACCATGTATGAGATGGCGTTTTCGGACCTTTATACCCGCAAACAAACAAGCGATCTTCAGCGCGTGTCATTCCTACATAAAGAAGGCGCCTATACTCCTCTTCAGCACGCTCTTTTAAACGCAAAATTGCTTGTTTAGAAGGCATTGTATCGAATTCTGCATTAGGGCGCCAGATAAAAGCTTGTTGGTCACTCAAATATGCATTGTTCAAGGGAACTTCAAGCAAGTGAGGTGAATGCTGGGGATGCCAAATCGCACTACCGGGATCAACTAAAAATACAACAGCAGCCTCCAGTCCTTTTGCGGCGTGAACAGTCATGATGCGAATTTCTTCATGATTTTGGTCAAACTCACGTTTAATTTCTGGTTCACTGACACTTAATGTTTCTAAAAAAGCTTGTAATCCTGGTAATCCTGTTTTTTGAATAGTGAGCGTATAATCCATAAAAGCATCGAGCACATCATTTGCTTCAGATCCTAAACGAGACAGAATTTTTTGTCGTCCCTTATCATTGTTCAAAATATGGCTATAAAACTCGAAAACCGGTATTTTATCCACTAAAGCGCGATAATGGTTTAGCTTCTCAAAAGCATCTTTAACAGATACCTGCGATGATGTATGCGCACACAGACTTTGCCAAAGAGAGCCGGTGCGGTGTACAGCAAGCTGATAGAGTTCCTCTTCACTAAGAGCAAAAAGTGGGCTTTTTAAAACACAAGCAAGAGAAAGATCATCTTGTGGCTGCAAAACAAAACGCGCAAGCGCCATTAAATCACGGATACTAATATGTTTGGTAAGCTGTAAACGATCAGCCCCTGCTACGGGAATATTACGGTGTTTAAGAGCACGGGAAAGAGCTGAGACAAATTGATCACGTTTACGGACCAAGATCATAATATCACTTGCACGTATTAAGCGTCCTTTTGCTGGAAGCATTTCGCCTTTTTGTAACCAGTCGGCAATCGTTTCAGCAATTTTTTCTGCTAAACGGACTTCAGGTGTATCTAAATGATTAACAGTTGCATGCCAATCTTGAGGAAACTCACTCGTTTCTTTTGAAATGGCATCCCATATAATAACTTCACCCGGACTATGAACACGGATAGCTTCATGCACCGTTTTTGTATTTTCTGCCGAAAGGCCTTTATAGTTTTCTGGTGTTTCAAAAACAAGATCAACGCTTTTAAGAACATCTGCTGTAGAGCGAAAAGAATAATGCAGTTGTATTTTTTCAAATTGCTGATTTGTTTGTTGCACTTTTTTTTGAATAATTCGTCCATTTGCAGCAAAATTTTCTGGAGCAGCGCCTTGAAAAGAATAAATAGATTGCTTTTCATCTCCAACAGCAAAAAGAGTGCGTATGTTTGTTCGTTGGCTATACCCTGAAAAAAATTCCTGTGCCAACAGTTGAATAATTTGCCATTGCTCAGGGTTGGTGTCTTGTGCTTCATCAAGTAGAATATGATCAAGTCCCTGATCAAGTTTATAGTGCACCCATTGGCTTGCACCTTTGCGCTGTAACAAATGAAGTGTACGCTCAATAAGATCATCAAAGTCTAAGAAGCCATTGGACTTTTTTAGATTCTTATAAATTTTGAGATAAATAGCACAGAGCTGAAAAGCAGCCATATTGAGAGTGGCAACCTTTGCGCATTGATATTTTTCTAAAAAAACAGAAAGCTTGTTTTGTTTATCTTCAAGCATTTGTTGAATAAAAGGCCAAATTTCGTCTGATTTTTTACGAGATAAATTTGAAAAATTACGCGGCTCACCTTTGATTGTAAAATAAATATCAGAAATAATATTGAGAATATTTTTCTCATCATGCACCTTTTCTAATTGGGAAAGTTTTGCCACCATATCCTTAAAGCTTTGATTACCATTGGTTTCACAATGCTTAAGAGCATAAAGAGGAAGGCGCGCTGTTTGTTTAATTTGTTCCAGCAGATATTGATTTGTTTCATTGGGCGCTAAGTTAAAAAGCGCGCGCAATTTTTCTTCTCCATTTTCAGATAAAAGAGAAGATAAAAAATCAGACAATTTATGTTGCTTTTCAACTGCTTCATAGAGCAATTGGTTAAAAGTATGTTCGCTAATAACTTGAAGTAACTGTTGCAAAGCAGGTTGTACATCACGACGGGCTAAAAGTTCGCGACGGGATTCTTGTTGTAATTTTTTTCGACCGATATCATCGGGAAATTCAAAATGCCCTGCAATATTGGCTTCTAACATAAATTGATGTAAGAGAGCTTCACAAAAAGCATGAATCGTTTGAATTTTTAAGCCACCAGGCGTTTCGAGGGCACGCGCAAAGAGTTGTCGTGCATAAGTTAGTTTTTGCGCATTAACAGGCTTTTTTTCAAACCGTGTTAAGGTTTCTTGCAGCTGTGCATCATCGAGCTCATTCCAACTGGAAAGCGTGCGAAAAATTCGTGATTGCATAACAGCAGCAGCAGCTCTTGTATAAGTAAGGCATAAAATACGTGCTGGAGGCGTGCCGTTTAAAAGCAAACGGATAACACGTTCGCTTAAAACGTGGGTTTTTCCAGATCCAGCATTTGCAGAAACCCACACGTTTTTTTGGGGATGTGTTGCTGTTGCTTGTGCATCAAGAGCGGCTTCAGGAATAGAAAAAAACGTCATGATTACTCTTCTTTATGAAAACCACTTGACCATTCCCACAACCGAGCCAAATGGTCGTAGTCACCTTCATATCGTTTTGACATGGGGACAGCATGTGAGAGATAGCCTTGTTGTGGATTTTGATAATAAGTTATGAGTGCGATAAGATTTTCCCATGCATTGTCAGCAAGATCAACAGCACTTAGATGAGTTTTTCCGTCTTTTTTCTTTAAAAGAATTGATTGGGATTTAATTTCACCTTTTTTGTTAAGAGGAATGTAAAATAAATTTGAGGGGGTAAAATCTTGAAAATCTGGGAAGCCCCCTTGTATGAGTAAAGCTGTTTCTAAAGCCAATTGCGGAAATAATAATTCACGAACTTGTTTTGATGAAGGATGGGTTCCGGTTTTGAAATCTAGAATTTCAACCGTTTTATCTGGCAAAACATCAAGACGATCAGCACGTCCTGAAAGGGTTACTCCTGTTGTTCCTATAGGAATTTTTTGTGATACCACTTCCGAATATCGCTCTCGCAGTCCTAAATTTTGTTCCCATTGAATAAAGCGTGGAGCAAGGTTTTCAAAACTATTCCACCAAATTACTTCAATATCGGGTGGAAAATTGAATTTATCAAACTCTTTACGCCCAATAGCAAGCAGTACATTGAGTGCATTTGCAGCATTTGGATTTTTCATTTGTGTGCAAAAAGCTGCAAGAATAGCGTGATAAAGTGTTCCTCGTTCTGAAGCGCTAGGATCATGAATAAGTTCTTTAAGTGGTTTGAGCCTTAAGATTTTTTTAGCATAAATAGCATAGGGATCATATCGCAATGTTTCTATTTCAGTAACTGAAAAATGACGCGGGCGTATATCAAGAGGCGGAGCAGGGCAAGGACGTTCCACCTCAGAAGTTATGCTTGTATGATCAAGCATCTTTGCCCAATGGCGTAGTATTTCACCTCGTTCACGGATTTGTTCCCAAACCTGTTTTCCTACAACTGTTTCCATGCGTTGTAGCCAGCGTGAAGGAATGGAAGGCGTATGATTAACGCGCAATGCGCGACTCATCACCACTTTTTCCATTCCCATCGCCCATTGAAAATCATGCGCAGAAATACCAATACGCTGCTCTGGTGGTTCCAGAGTTAACATCATTTTCATCGGTCGCGATAAAAAAGCATCATTTCGGGTTGATATCGGCCATGACCCTTCATTAAGACCGCCGATGACCACTGTATCAACCGTTTGCAAACGCGATTCCAAAGTACCCCAGATGAATAAACGTGGATGTCCTCCAGGCGAAGGTGCGACGGAACGGGTTGCTATTATGGCAGAAAACATAGCGGGCCATTCACAAAGATGAAATGTTAATCCCGATTGATCACTGACCAATTCACGCAAAAAATTTGATAGGGCTTGTCCTGCTTCGTGTTGATAAAGATGTGCAAGAGAATTATCCTCATTGCGACCAAAATTTTCAAAAACCTCAACAGTTGCTATTGCAGCCTCATTGATGGTGCATTCTTTCTCTTGTTTCATAAGAGATGTTAAAGGTTCAACAGCTTTTTTCAAAAGATGACAAAGGAGACGTGCTTCTTCACATTTCTGCTGATCAAGGGTGTTGATTTCAGAACTATTATGAAAGGATGTATCAATCCATTTTTCAAGAAATTGATCACACTCGCAAAGATTGATGCGCCCTGTATTCCCTCGAAGAACAAAAAGTTCAAAATTTTCTGCCATTTCCCGTAAACGATGACGGTTTTGTTGGAGTGTTGTAAGGGGATGTTTAAGAAGAGAAAGAAAAGCTATGGGATCATCATCTTGCAATACATTTTCTAAAATAAGTCGTAAGAGAGTTACAGGCAATGTTTGTGCAAGTGGTATTCCGCCTGAATCATTTGCTTCAATTCCAAATCGCTGTAATTCCACAGCAACACGGCGTGCTAAATTACGGTCATTTGTAATAAGGGCTGCAGTTTTTTGAGGTTCTTCAATAGCTTTGCGTAAGGTAACAGCTATCGCAAGAGCTTCTTCACGTTCATTTATAGCTTCAATAAATGACCAATCTGCACAAAGATTTTCATAATCATCACGGATAATTTGTATCCATTTATCTGTTGTAGAAGCAGGTCGGAGTGCTTCTGATAAAAGAGCCATTCGTTTTTTCTTTGTTATACTTTGTTGGCCAATTTCGCAAACATGATGACGTTGACACTCCATGAGAGTTAGAAGTTTTTTTAAATGATATTGAGGATGGCTAAAAACATTTTCTGCAGGATCAAAAAAATCACAAGCTGTTTTTTCTTTATTGCTTGTGCTTAGTGCATTCCATTGTTCTTCATCCATATGAAGATCAAGGCCAGGAAGAACAACAGCCCCTTTGGGCAGAGAAGCTATAACCTTTAAAAGATGAGAAACTGCGGGCATAGAACCTGACACACCAGCAGCAATGATAGGTTTATCAGGCTGCGTGCATCGTAAAGTCTCTGCATGCATTGTGAGTGCTTGATTACGCCATTCCGCGGGATTGCTTCGTTGCCTTTCGGTCAAGATTTGTGGCCAATTTTGCGTAACAATAGTCAGAAAGTCGAGCGTTATTTGCCACCATTCAGCGACCATATCAGGTGCAATATCTTTAAGTTTCGACCAATCTGCTCCTTCTGTTTCAATTTCGTCCATCAAATGCGCTAAATCCTGAGCAAGCCAAATTGCATCAGCACTATGAGCCGGAATAAGTACATCTTCTGTACCAAACATGGCACGCAGATGCGCAGGTAAATTTTCACGCCATGGGCGAATAAGGCGCGCTAAAAGCAGTAAGCGTTCACTTTTTCCAATGGGTGGATTCAGAGTGCTGGTATGATTTTCAACAAAAAGGAAACTGTCTTCATCGACATCTCCTAGAGCACGAATGGTTGGTAAGAAAGTTGATTGTGTATCGCTTCTTTCAACAAAGGCTAAACGTAAAGCGCGAGCAGCACGACGTGTCGGAACATAAATAAGGCTATCGGCAAGGGCAGTTTGAATGTCTCCATTGGGAGCGAAATTATCAATAAGGGTACCGGAGAGCAGTGCCTCAACAAAGTGAGGCAAAAAAGCCATTCCAGAAGATATAGAAAAGACACGTGGTTTATAAGTCATATGATCTCATATTGGGAATAACAAATTTCATCTTATTGATTATTTGCTTTATTTTGACTGTATACAATTTTCATACAAGAAAAAACTGAAAAGCTCTATTTATACAGGAGATTTTTAGCTGACATTCAAAATACTGAAATATATGACCTTGTCTTAGGCTATTGTGAAAAAATATATCAAAATTTTAAAAGACGTTACAATTACAAATATATTATAACTTATTGAATATTATAAAATAAATTTACCGTATTCTTTATACAGTGCAATCTGAAAGTGTTCTTTACATACTCCTTTTGTTTTCAGAAAAAATAACAATATTCAGATCCCCAACTCAATATGAAAAATCATTATCAACCAAATTGTTACATAAAAAATTCTTCTTTATTTTAAGAGCGTACTTGATAATCTTTAAAAACAGAAAATTTTATTTTAGGAGCTCTTTCTGCTTCATAATTTAATGAAAAATGGTTCTCCGCTAAAAAAACTGGATCACCTTCTAAATCATACGCAATAGCAGAGCGGTGATTGCTGAGAAACTTTTGCAACTCATCTTTGCTCTGCGCTGAAATCCAACGGCATAAATTAAAGCGCGCAGACTCAAAATTCACTGGCAAAGAATATTCTATTTTTAATCGTTCTTTTAAGACATCAATTTGCAAAGCACCAATAACACCAATGAGAGAAGGCGACCCATCATCAGGAATAAACAATTGTACAACCCCTTCTTCAGCCATTTGTTGCAAAGCTTCTTTGAGCTTTTTTGCTTTCATTGGATCGCCTAAACAAACACGACGCAAAATCTCTGGTGCAAAATTTGGTACTCCCTTAAAGAGGATATCTTCTCCTTCAGTCAAAGTATCGCCGATACGCAATGTTCCATGATTAGGGATCCCTACGATATCACCAGCATAGGCTTGATCAGCAATTTGGCGCGAACGCGCAAAGAAAAATTGTGGAGCCGAAAGTGTCATCGGTTTTCCTGTTCGGACCAACTTTGTTTTCATACCACGTTCAAGTGTTCCCGAGCATACCCGAAAAAATGCAATACGATCACGATGATTAGGGTCCATATTCGCTTGAATTTTAAAAACAAATCCCGTCATTTTAGGTTCAGTTGCTATGACATTGCGCTGATCTGCACTTTGATCACGAGGACTTTGACCAAAATCTATAAGCGCATTGATCAAATCACGAACACCAAAATTTCGCAAAGCTGAACCAAAATAAACCGGTGTCATATGACCTTCACGGAAAGCTTGAAGATCAAAATTCTTGCAAACACTTTGAGCGAGTTCTACTCCTTCAAGAAAAGTGGAACGTTGATATTGGGGAAGTAAATGGACAACCTCACTGGGATTTGAAACGATCCGCTGTGTTATCTCATCATCTTTTTGGCGAAAACGGTTATGATGAAGGTCATAGGTCCCAACAAAATCTTTACCCGACCCAATGGGCCATGTTATGGGGGCGGTATCAAGAGCAAGCTTTTCTTCAATTTCATCTAAAAGCTCTATAGGATCACGTGCCTCACGATCCATTTTATTGATAAAAGTAACAATAGGAATATCCCGCATCCGACACACTTCAAACAATTTTAATGTTCTAGGCTCAATCCCGCGGGCCCCATCCAACACCATAACAGCACTATCAACAGCTGTGAGAGTGCGATACGTATCATCCGCAAAGTCCTCATGTCCTGGAGTATCTAGGAGATTAAAAATATGATTTTCATATTCAAACGTCATCACCGAAGTCACAACGGAAATACCACGATCACGCTCAATCTTCATCCAATCAGAACGGGTTTGAATACGATCTTTTTTGGCTTTTACTTCTCCTGCAAGTTGAATAGCACCACCAAACAATAAAAGCTTTTCTGTTAATGTTGTTTTCCCCGCATCTGGGTGAGCAATAATTGCAAATGTACGGCGTCGCTTTACTTCCTGCACTCTTCGTTCCATTATTCCTCCACAGGACGTGCAAGTGTTTCAGCAATCAGTGCACGCATTTCATTAATCCCATAAAGCGCTATAAATGATCCCCATCGTGGACCTCGCTCTTGTCCAAGAAGGACTTCATACAACATTTGAAAAAAAACATTAGAAACACCAGGCCCACCTTCAGGGCTTTTTTTGCTATGATCTTGATAGCGTTCCGTTAACCTTGCAACATCAAGAAGCATATTTTGTAATATGTTGCCATCAACAGTTTCAGGTAAATGAGCTAATTTTTCATCAATTTGTGCTAATGTTGCTCGTTCGCTATCATCTGGTATACGAAATTTCTTGTTTGGTTTAACAAAAACATCAAAATATTTAATGGCAAACTTCACCAATTGATCAAGTTCTGGATAAGTTTGTGCATTTGCTTCTTTAGCGTAACGAGAAATAAAACCCCAAAGAACTTCTGCATTCTCTGCATTTGAAGCACTTACCAAATTTAAAAGCATCGCAAAGGATACAGGCAAATCAACCTGCGGTGGACAACCATTATGAATATGCCATACAGGATTACTGAGCCGTTCTTGCCATTTTTGACGACCATAAGCAGAAAGATGAGCATAATATTCATCTACAGCTTTAGGAATAACATCAAAATAAAGCCTTTTTGCTGTTTTAGGTTTTGAAAACATATAAAGCCCTAAACTCTCTGTTGGGGCATAAGTAAGCCATTCATCAATGGTTAAGCCATTTCCCTTGGATTTGGAAATTTTCTGCCCTTTCTCATCTAAAAAGAGCTCATAGTTGAATCCTTCTGGGGGGGTTCTACCTAATATTTTACAAATTTTAGAAGAAAGATTTGTGGAATCGATAAGGTCTTTTCCGGCCATTTCATAATCAATGCTAAGTGCTGTCCAACGCATTGCCCAATCTACCTTCCACTGACACTTAACTTTGCCCCCCGTAACCTCTGTTTCTATGGTTTCTCCTGTTTCAGGTTCAATATAAGTGACAGTCCCTTTTTCAACATTACGCGCAATCATCGGTACCTGTAATACTTTTCCAGAAAAGGGAGAAATCGGTAGAAAGAGTGAATAGGTCGCTTGCCGTTCTTCACCTAATGTTGGTAAAATAATTGCCATAACCTTGTCATAACAGGCAAGGATTTTCAAAAGTGTTTCATCAAAACGACCGGAATTGTAATAATCCGTAGCACTTGCAAATTCATAATCAAAACCAAAACGATCAAGGAAAGCCCGTAACCGCGCATTATTTGCCGCTCCAAAAGAAGGATAATCATCTCCAAAAGGGTCGGGTACACGGCTCAACGGTTGACCAAGATAATGTTCCATCCTCTCGCGATCAGGCACATTCTCAGGAACCTTGCGCAAACCATCCATATCATCAGAAAAACAAAGTAATTTTGTTTTTACTTTATTCTCCGTGAGAATATGAAATGCATGACGCACCATGGTTGTACGTGCAACTTCCCCAAAAGTTCCAATATGCGGTAAACCAGAAGGGCCATAACCTGTTTCAAATATCACACTGTCTGGATAACCCGTTTTTTCATACCGTTTGATAATCTTACGTGCTTCTTCAAATGGCCAAGTTCTCGATTGAGAAGCTGCATCTTTTAATTCAGGCGTAAGGTTGAGGGTATCACACTGATCACGCATCATTATTTATCCTAAAAATTACACTCTTTCAAAATAGGGTGTATGGTTCTTGAATTTATTCGTCAATAATAGCAAGCAAAAAGATGAAAATTTCTTTATACTCTTAAGTCACTATACAAAAACCGCCCTCGTTATAAACATATTTTGTTCTGATAAAAATCAAAAACATTCAATATTATAAATCAAAATTGACCTGTTTTGATTATCGAAGCCTTCATTTGCTATTATTATCATGGGTTTTGCTTATTATATTTATTAGCGCAGAAGATAAGCTTCTAGTATTGAACGAAAGAACGGTAAAAACCGACAGAAAAATGCTTAAACTAGGCATTTCATACAAAAGCACTAATCCATATTACACTTGTCACCGTAATTTTCTATTTCTTTTCTTTATCACCTTGATGACGCATTGCTAATGTACGCAAACGTAGAGCATTTAATTTAATAAAACCAGTCGCATCTCTTTGATCATAAACACCTTGATCATCCTCGAAAGTTACCAACTCACTAGAATAAAGTGATTTTTTACTTTGGCGCCCTTCAACAATCACATTCCCCTTATAAAGCTTTAACGTGACTTCACCTTCAACATGTTCTTGAGATAAATCAATCGCTGCCTGCAACATCTTACGTTCCGGCGAAAACCAAAATCCATAATAAATGAGTTCTGCATAACGTGGCATCAATTCATCTTTCAAATGCGCTGCACCACGATCTAACGTTAAAGATTCTATCGCTCTGTGAGCCGTCAAAAGAATGGTTCCCCCTGGTGTTTCATAAATACCCCGCGATTTCATACCTACAAAGCGATTTTCTACCAGATCCAACCGACCAATACCATTATCCCGCCCATAATGATTTAGTTCTGCAAGTAAAGTTGCAGGAGATAAATTTTTTCCATTGATTGAAACAGCATCACCTTTTTTAAAGCCAAGAGTGATTCTGGTTGCTTGATCTGGAGCATCTTCCGGCGAAAGAGTACGCATATGGACATATTCAGGAGCAGGAAGTGCTGGATTTTCTAAAATCTTTCCTTCTGATGAAGAATGTAATAAATTTGCATCCACTGAAAAAGGAGCTTCGCCTTGCTTATCTTTTTCTACAGGAATTTGATGCATACGCGCAAATTCAAACAGATCTGTCCGACTCTTAAAATCCCAATCACGCCACGGAGCAATAATCTTTATATTAGGATTAAGTGCATAAGCAGAAAGTTCAAAGCGTACCTGATCATTGCCTTTGCCCGTTGCTCCATGAGCAATGGCATCTGCCCCTGTTTCCTTAGCAATTTCAATAAGACGTTTTGAAATAAGTGGACGTGCAATTGATGTTCCTAAAAGATAAGTCCCTTCATAAACGGTATTGGCTCGAAACATCGGAAAAACAAAATCACGCACAAATTCTTCACGCAAATCTTCAATGTAGATTTCTTTAACACCTAGCATTTCAGCTTTACGACGAGCAAGCTCTAATTCTTCCCCCTGCCCCAAATCTGCTGTAAAAGTCACAACTTCAACGCCTAGCGTACTTTGTAACCATTTGAGAATAATTGACGTATCCAATCCCCCCGAATAAGCCAAAACAACTTTTCTAATACTTTTCCACTTTTTCATTCTAAAGCTCTATACGAATTGTTCTTTTTTTCTAAAAAATTAAAACGACACAAGAAATATAAAAATAAATTCTCTTTAAACAACATTAAAAAGACTCAAAAAGCATAAATAAAGACGCCTCAAAGTATAAATAATGAACATTACTTAAAAATAAGAGGAGATTGACGTGTCATTTCTACCGGAGTGGTCTATTGTTGTACAATTTGCTTTAGCATCGTTGATTTTAGCACTTATTCCAGGACCTGATATGATGCTTTCTGTAGGACGAACCATTACACAAAGCAAAAAAGCTGGAATTATGTGCGCCTTGGGAAGTGCAACAGGATTTGCCATTCAGGTTACCGCTGTAGTACTTGGTTTATCAGCGCTTATTTTTGCTGCGCCACACGCTTTTGTTTTTCTGAAAATTGTTGGCGCCTTTTATCTTTTATGGTTTGCCTTTCAAGCATTAAGGAGAAACCCGACACTTTCCTTTGAACCAACATCTTCTAAACCTCAAAGCTCTAAACGTAACTATCTTGCTGGTATTGGAATTAATCTTCTCAATCCTAAAGTCATACTCTTTAACGCAACATTCTTACCACAATTTATCAATGCAAATGATCCTATGGCAACACAAAAGCTGCTCTTTTTAGGACTCTCTTATATTCCTATTTCTTTCCCCATTACAATTTCAGTCGTTTTTACAGCGCATAAACTTACCAAAATCCTTAAACAGAACCCTCTTTATCTTCGCTTTCTCGATTGGCTTATTGCAGGTACTTTTACCAGCTTTGCCCTCCATCTCCTTGTGGTTACAAAACATTGATTTATAAGTGTAATGTATCGCTTTTAATTTAAATAAAAAAACAAATATTATAAGATTTTTTCATTTCAAACCTGTTTATTTTGAATAAAACAATACCTTTCCTTTGTACATCACAAGAGAAGCTGGAGTTTTTGTATGGATAAAAACTATCTAAGAAAAGAATAAAAACACCTCTTATAAACTATCTCAAGTACTAAAAGCTGTTACAACATTGGGAGCTGAAAAATAGAATGGTGGTACCAATTTACACCTTTATTAAACATAAAGGTGTAGGAGTACAATACATTTACAGAAGCTTTTTGTTATACTCCTCACAAGCATTATCGTGATATGAAGAGTGTACTAAGAGATACTTAAAAAACATATCAATGGATAACTCAATGGTATTTATATTTTAGATCCTCTGTTTTGCTTGTGATGCGTGATCTTATTTAAGAAAATAATAAACAAAAGCATGAGGCAGTGCACAATCTCCACTTTTTAAAAGATATTACCGTAGATGCTTTTAAAAGACATAAAACCGAATTAACGAGTATGATAATAAGGTAGAAATTAGTTATAATCCTTAAGACCTCATATTCCCTCTAAATTAGGTTTCCTTCTTATTTCAGAGATTATGTAAACAGACTATAGACAATCTCTTACCCCATTTAGCATATAAACGCTGAAACTGTTCGTCTAGCACTTATCCATCTTAATCTCTGTCTCACATATGCCATCGCATGAAGTTTGGATATTAAATTACAAACAAAAAAGTATAGGCCTCGATATCGCTGAAAATTGCGTTACCTAATGACCAATGGCATTTTCAAGTCGTAAACGTTCAGATTTCCGTAAGCGCTCTGAAGCCGATTTAAGCTGTCCACATGCAGCTAAAATATCGCGTCCACGCGGTATCCGAATAGGAGAAGCATAACCCGCTTGATTAACGACATCAGCAAAACGCTCGATTTGATCCCAATCAGAACACTGATAGTTACTCCCTGGCCACGGATTAAAAGGAATTAAATTGATCTTAGCAGGAATCCCTTTCAATAGCTGAATCAATCGCTTTGCATCATCTAAACTATCATTGATATCTTTTAGCATAACATATTCAAATGTGATTCGTTTTGCATTGGAAAGACCAGGATAATTACGGCAAGCCTCCATTAGTAAAGCAAGCGGATATTTTTTATTAATGGGAACAAGCATATCCCTTAGTGTATCGTGTACTGCGTGGAGTGAAATTGCTAACATAACACCAATTTCTTCTCCAGTTCGGATAATTCCAGGAACAACTCCACTAGTTGAAAGCGTAATTCGACGTTTTGATAAAGAAAGTCCATCGCCATCAGAGGCAATCAATAAAGCTTTTTTAACAGCTTCAAAATTATAAAGAGGTTCTCCCATTCCCATCATAACAATATTGGTAATTTTGCGCCCTTCAATGGGAACAATTGCCCCATCAGGAGTATTCTTATCAGGAAAATCACCCAAACAATCACGCGCAACCAATAACTGTGCCAAAATTTCTTCTGCAGTCAGATTGCGAACAAGTATCTGCGTTCCCGTATGACAAAAAGAGCAGGTTAACGTACACCCTACTTGCGACGAAAGACATAAAGTACCACGTCCTTCTTCAGGGATATAAACCGTTTCAATTTCAACAGGCCTTCCAGCTCCACGTGCAGGAAAACGTAAGAGCCATTTACGCGTACCATCTTTTGATATTTGTTCTCCAACAATTTCTGGGCGCGCAATGGAGAAATGACACTTAAGTGTTTCTTGCATTGCTTTAGAAATATTCAGCATATCATCAAAATTTGAAACACCACGCACATAAAGCCAATGCCAAAGCTGACGCACACGCATACGCGTTTGATGCTCTGGTACACCAACTGTCTTTAAAGCTTGCATCATTTCATCTTGCGACAAACCAATTAAAGAGAGCTTAGAACTCTCCTTCACGACCACATTATCTGTTTTTCGTGCAAAACATGAACTAACTGGTCTAAGGTCATAGGAAATGGCCATTGCTTTCCAATTCACATCACTATTTTAGAGTTATCGAAACCTTAATGGCACTTTTGAGCTGCATTTAATGCAGCAGTGACCCCTTTTAAGGAATAAGTATAAGTGGTATGCGTTCCTCGTTTTGATATCGCTTGCACTGTCATATTGCTTCCAGCACGCATAGCAGAAACAAGCTGCTTTTCTAGCTCTGATGACGCCAGCCAAGCTGAGGAATCTTTCGTGAAAAAATCAAAGTCCTTACCTCCAATGGTCACTGTCACTCTCGACCCTTCTTGAAGGGTATAACCAGCCATAAACTGCGGTTCAAACGAAATAGGTGAATGAGAACGCTTGGTAACCAAGAAAAAGTTATCACCATGATTAACTGTCGTTGGAAGAGCCTTCAAAGGTACCGATAACACATAGCAAATCGTATTTTTGGGCGATTTATAAGAATAGGCTCCCCACGCTTCAAATTGATTTAAACGGCTTGGCGTTTGTGCATATGCCACTCCCGCTGTAACAAGAACCATTACAGATGCAGCAATAACAGTCTTTTCAAACATCTTCATTTAGCTCACTTCTTTAGTCTCTAACAAGATTTTCTTCATTGGAAAAATTCAACAAAAACTCCTCGATATTCATGTATTATTGTCCTAATTCCTTCAATAAGCGAAATATTTTCACACTAATCAAAATAGATTTCTACGTTTCATTGTGACCTTTTAATCGTTACCAAAACATAAACTTCTTATTCAATAACCACATTAAAAAATAATATCTTCATTTTGCGCTACTTATTTCGTTTTTGTATAAAAAACGATTTCTTTAAGCTATAGAACTTCAAAACGAGATGAAAATATACCATCACTCTGTTAAGAAATAAACCATACTCTTTATATCACAAGCAATCTGATGCAAAATTTTGAAAATACACCCCAGACTCCCCGCAAAAAAGCTTAATCGCCTTACGAATATCACTTCTCGACTTTATGCATTCAATACATTTATGTTCGCAGAATACTCCATCTTTTACTCATTATAGTGCATTCATATTTCGTATTCAATATCGTCCCGATAACACTTTTTCTCAATCTTCAAAAGACCTTGTAAAAATAATAAAATATTATCAAGATATTAATAATAAAACATAAAGAATTTAGATTCTATCTCAATAATCACATACAATTTTGTTTCTTTTGATCTTATTTCCCTATATATTTCATCTCCAATTATTAATTTCTAAAATGATTTTAGTAGCTTATAATAGCTTAATCGTATTATTTTAATGTATTAGACGATATTTTTCTTTCTGTTATAAAAAACTTCTTAAGAATTCTTTGGGAAAGTCTCCTTATCTTATTTCTAAGTAATTTATAAAAAGAAATATAAAACTTTTTTCTATAGCAGTTCTAACATTACCGTTTTTTAAGAAATATTTTAATCAATTAAAGACACTTAAATAAATCTTCCTATGCATAAAAACTCTTTCACCCAACCTAAAGGTATAATTTTCATTCTTACCGTACAAAATTGTTCTTTAGCATGAGCTCTATACAACAGCAGACATCTAAATCATATCTATAAAATAGTTGATCTCTCCACTTGTGAAGAAGAAAGCTGGCACCATAACACTATTTTCCAGCTCCCAATGTTTTGCTACAACTCTCGATACTTGAGACGATTCATAGGAAGCATTTTTACCCCTTTCTTGTACAGTTTTTATCCACACGCTAATTCCGTTTACAACGTGCAAGGAAATGGTTTTGATTGATTCAACATAAGCAAGTTTGGAATGAGAGAATTTTACAATATTCGGATCTCTCATCTAACATGCGAAATAGTGAATTATATTTAAAATCAATATCTTGCTATACTGAAGATACAATATATCTCTTATTTCTTCTTGAGCATTAAAATATTATCCCTAAACACTCAAACTCAACTTACAAAAAAATTCAATGCACAAATAAACTTTTCTGTTGATTTCTTTCCCGCTTTCAAAGGACGAAGATTCTTAATCCAATCTGGACTGAAAAAGTTTGGATTCTTGTCGAGCAATCTCCTCTTTTCTTCCCACTCATGTGATTCACTTAACTAAAGGCTCTACAGACAAGTCCTGTTTAAAAATATTTACCACGCACTCTAAAAGCACTTAATATATTAAGAAGACTTACAGAATTTATCTCACCATATCTCAAATGATAGTGTTTTTACAGTATAACAGGATAAAAGAATCCACGAACATAATAATTAGATGCTTTAATATACGAGAACAAGAAAGGAAAAGCCCTTCGTTTTTGTTGGTTGCTCTTTAAAAAGAAGGTTCAATTAGAAGTAATTTTCTTAAATCTCATGACATAACCTTTTGTTATTAGTCTTAAGATGCAAATTATATTATTTCCTACGCTCTGTAGTGCATACCTCGCAATTTATACGCTCATAATAACTTTTAAGCTGCATTTGATTCTGAAGTTTGAATCAATAAAGCATAAAGCGCATTGGCATTATGCGTACTGCGCAACTTTTGTACAACATCAGTGTGACGCAAAACACGTGCGATCTGTGATAAAGCTTTTAAGTGATCTGCACCAGCATTTTCAGGTGCTAAAAGGAGAAAAACGAGATCTATAGGTTCGTCGTCAAGAGCTTCAAAATCAACAGGACTTTCAAGACGTGCAAATATACCAATGATCCGATTAATATCAGGTAATTTTCCATGAGGAATCGCAATACCTCCACCCAAACCCGTTGAACCAAGCTTCTCGCGTTGTAAAACAACATCAAAAATCACATGCTCACTAAGACCTGTTAGCTTGGAAGCTTTTTCGGCTAAAATTTGCAGAACCTGTTTTTTCGAATTAGCCTTAAGAGCCGGAATGATCGCTTCCGGTGCTATTAACTCACTCAAATTCATACTTTAATTTTCCTCTTACACGCTAAAATGCTCATCAATAAACCTATAAACGCTATAGATACTTAATGTTCTTTCACTTTTCGCAACATCGCATGTGTTTTTACTTTTCAATTTATAATGGGTGATGGCTCAATACATCTCATATCACTTCTAAAACAATAATAAATAGTATTCGGATCATCATTAACGGCATGAGAAACCAAACAAATGAAGTTGTTCATAAAGTTAATTTCCTTACGACTCTAGAAAAGGCCATTATTCATAAACTTATTAAACTTGTCATAAGAGTTGATGTATAATCCGCCATCAGAGTTTTTCTTTCTTTAAACAATGAGCCCTTAAATTAAGATGAAAAGCATACTGAGCAAAATGGACCTTTACTTTGAAAATTACTGTATAGCTTGAACATCGACTTATAACAAGAATATAAAGATTTTTAGAAATTTAATGATTATTTTAAAAGATTTATAGATTTAGCCTGATATCTGTAGCCAAGCTCCTATTTTCAAATAGGCGATATAAACCAATAAAATACGACAACTCCTATTGAATAACCGCAATATATAAACCGGTGCTCCCATCAAAATACCTAAAACAGCATCATCGATATATTTTTTGATTCGACAGAGAAAAATATGATAAATATCTCTTACCTTTCAATAACACACGCATTTATTGAGAGCTTCGTTTATCACTCATTATCACGTTAATCTAGTGATATCTTTTCTATGATACAATTATGAGTAAGCTAAACTTATAAAACAACAAACTAACCTCTAATGATGAAGCCTTTTTCACCACTCAATAACAACATTAAGGTTATAGTCATAAAAGAAGTTTTGGCATAAATAAGGAAATTTTCAGTAATAATGTTTGGTTAAACTTAAATGGAAACTCGTGAAAGCTGTAAAATCAAAGAGAAAACTGATTTCCCAAATAAATTCTGCGTACATCAACGTTGTTGATAATATCGTTAGGACAACCGTGAACTAACACCCGCCCTGTATGAATAATATAAGCGCGATCGACAAGCCCTAATGTCTCACGCACATTATGATCCGTTATTAAAACACCAATGCCACGCCTCGTTAAATGACGAATAAGTTGTTGAATATCGAAAATAGCGATAGGATCAATTCCTGCAAATGGTTCATCAAGTAACATAAAATGGGGACGAGAAGCTAAAGCGCGCGCAATTTCAAGTCGCCGACGTTCACCTCCAGATAACGAAAGTGCAGACATTTTACGTAAATGATCAATTTTAAATTCATGTAAAAGGCTATCTAACTCTTCACGTTGTTTAAGGCGATCTTTTTCAACGACCTCTAAAACAGCTTTAATGTTATTTTCTACTGAAAGACCACGAAAAATAGACGCTTCCTGTGGAAGATATCCAATACCTAAACGCGCACGTCGATACATCGGAAGATGCGTAATATCAAATCCATCAATTTTAATGGATCCTCCATCAGATTTTATAAGCCCTGTCACCATATAAAAACAAGTTGTTTTACCTGCCCCATTGGGCCCTAAAATGCCAACGGCTTCTCCCGTACGAATGCCAAAAGAAACACCATTAACAGTTCGTCTTCCTCGATAAACTTTAATCAAATTACTGGCAATCAAGGTCCCTTTTAAGGGATTTTTTGAAGCTTCACTTTCAAGATTATACCTATCGGTCTGTTTTTTTCTTTTGATTCCAAACATGAAATCTTAATGGCCATTCTTTTGATTTTGTTTTAAAATAATAGAAACACGACCTTTTTTCTTAGGCGTCTCACAACCTTCTAAAAAAGCCTTTCCGCTTTCCATATTTGCCGTTAGTTTGCACCCCGTTGCCACATTGTCACCATCAGTTAACACAACATGATTCCCTGTCAAACTCATCATTTTTGACTTTCCATCAAAAACGCCTTTATCACCCGTAGCAACTTGCGTAGCAATTTTTATATAAACTTTTCCTAAAGCTTCCATTTTTTGTATACTCGACGAACCAAATAAAGAAACAGATGATGCCTTTGTATCTTCCTTGTTTTTATCAATTTCTTTATATGCTTTATCGTAGTAAACAACTAATTCTGCCGTTTTTAAAAGACGTTTACCTTGTACCACTGAAACATCACCCTTAAAAAGCGCTATCCCTTCTTTATCACGTATTTCCAAAGAATCTGCATGAAGTTCTACCGGTTCTTTATCGCTTGATAGACTTATTCCAAAATGAGCCACTTCAGCATATCCTAAAACTGCTCCTTCTCCTAACATTCCCATGCTAAAAGCTAACATCACACCTATCCATCTTTTGTACGATTTCATTATTTCAATTCTTCTGTTTGTATATACACATACTTCTCTTTATAAATATCCTTTAAAGATTTGTATTGATATTGCGTTATTGCTTTTGAAGCACTAAATGCACACCACCATGGAAATATATGTTTTTTCCTTTTTCTCGAATTTGTAAGGCGTTTGCGGCAAGATTCAAACCGGCTTGCTGAATATTAACACGTTGATCTGTTTTTAACTGTCCCTCGGATAAGTTAATACTAGCTGACATAAATTGTACCATCATCCCATCATTCGTCGTAATCGTGAATGGCTTATCCAACTGTAAAAAACCATTAATGTTATCGTAAACCCCCCCTTGTGCGACGAGAAAAACCTGTCTTTGTTGGCCCATAAATGCTCTAGCTGTAATGTTTTGCAACCCAATCATTCCAGCGTGGGTATGATCTTGAAATGCCTTTTCTGCTTTAAGCCAATAAGGTTCATGAGCACGCGTATACCCTTCTAATTTTGGATTGAGCATCGTCAAATTCATCACGCCACTTTCTCCATTATTCAAAGGCATAGAATCAGAAGTAACGGGAACCAAGAAAAACGTAAACCAGCAAAAAACCAGCGCTGAAATCAACGCTAAGAGAGGTAAAAAAATTTTTAATATGCTAATGCGACGCGAATGACGGGATGCTTTTTTTAAAACATCTCCAAAAGATGATTGCGTTGAAAAGGCTTTATAATGATTGTGTACGGACATACTCTCCTGATCTCTTAAATCCTCCGCATTTTTAATCTGTATACCCTTTATAGAAGGTATTTTCAAATTTTGTTTCTTGCAATTTGTTTTTTCTTGATTTTATTTTGCTTTTATCCGTTTATATATTGTAATATGCATGGAGTGCACAATTACAAAATTTTTTTGTGTGAAAGTGAGGCTATTGTGGTAAAATCAGAGCTTGTACAAATTATCGCTCGTCATAACCCGCATCTTTTTCAACGGGATGTGGAGAATATTGTAAACGCTATTTTTGAGGAAATTGCAACAGCACTTGCAAATGGCAATCGCGTTGAACTTCGTGGATTTGGAGCTTTTTCTGTAAAAAGCCGTTCAGCCCGTAATGGACGTAACCCACGAACAGGTGAAGCCGTTTCTGTTGAAGAAAAGTGGATTCCTTTTTTTAAAACTGGCAAGGATTTACGCGACCGTCTTAATCAGTGAGAAACTTATGATAATTAAACGTATTCTTCTAACAAGTATCGGTGTGATTCTCGCAGCGGTTTTGATTGTTTTTATCGTGGCTAATCGTCAAATGGTTCCGTTAACCCTTGATCCTTTTCGAGCAAATCCTGAAAGTTTTACTTATCATGCTCCCCTCTTTATATGGCTCTTTATTTTCTTTGGTTTTGGTATTTTATTAGGAAATCTGATCAGTTGGTTTTCCTATCACAAATACAAAAAAGCTCTCAAAAAAAGTAAAGCCGAGATTGAAAAATTGAAAACATCTATCACAAATTTGGTGTAATGGTATTTAAATGAAATCTTTTCTCTCTGTATTCTATATTCAGTACAGAGTTAAAAGTGCTCTTTTTCTTTTTTTTTATACATTGTTTTAATTGACTTTAGCTTTTTTGCACTTTTACGAAACATTTAAGAGCTTTATAATATATTTTTATACCTCATATACCGTGATACAAAACATGCCTGCACAATGCTTTCAATTCTCCCATAACAATAGATATCCGCAGGAAAAGCTGCCCCTTATTTTAGAAACGGGTATAAGCGAAAACTATGCTCTCATTGATTCTGGTCATGGACAAAAATTAGAACGTTATGGAGCTTACCGCATTATTCGACCAGAAGGTCAAGCACTATGGAAACCCGCTTTACCACAAAAACAATGGGCTGATGTTGATGCTATTTTCACAGGAAACCTTGATGAAGAAGGGGTTGGGCGTTGGCATTTTCCTAAAAAGCCACTTGATGAAACATGGGTTCTTGCTTGGAATGGATTGTCTTTTCTAGGCCGTTTTACTTCCTTTCGTCATGTGGGGGTTTTTCCTGAACAAGATGCCCATTGGCGCTCTATGGAAGAACAAATTGTTAAAGCCGAACGCCCTATAAAATTGTTGAATCTTTTTGGCTATACAGGTATTGCCTCTTTGATTGGAGCACGAGCGGGTGCGAATGTTACCCATGTTGATGCTTCTAAAAAAGCCATTGCGTGGGCAAAAGCTAATCAAGAAAGAGCAGGATTACCAGATCATTCTATTCGCTGGATTTGCGATGATGCTATGAAATTTGTCGAGCGTGAACTGCGTCGTAAAAAAAGCTATGATATGATTCTTCTTGATCCCCCTGCTTATGGGCGTGGACCCCATGGTGAAATTTGGCAACTGTTTGATCATTTACCCGCCATGATCACAAATTGTCGTAAACTTCTCTCTGATAAACCGCTCTCTGTTGTCCTTACAGCTTATTCTATTCGTGCTTCCTTCTTTGCACTTCATGCTTTAATGCGTGATGCATTTGTAAATCTTGGTGGTACGGTCGAATCAGGAGAACTCATTTTGCGTGAAGAAGTTGCAGGACGTGCTCTTTCTACTTCTCTTTTTAGCCGTTGGATTGCTTGAATATGTGTAGACCCAAAACTGGTAGAGTGAAAGAAATTACCTCTCTTAGCAACCCCATCATAAAAAATCTTAAAGCACTTAGCCAAAAGAAAAACCGTAATAGAGAAGGTCTTTTCATGGCAGAAGGATTGAAATTGGTCATTGATGCTCTCAATCTTGGCTGGACAATACAGACGCTTATTTTTTCTAAAAGTGAAATCGGTAATGCTACTATCGAAAATACTGCCGCACGTGCTGTAGCCAACGGTGGTTTTGTTATTAAAGCCTCACAAAAGGTTATGGAATCACTTACCCGACGCGATAATCCACAAACAGTTATTGGTATTTTCAAGCAAAAATGGCACTCTTTTGAAATGATAAAAGGGCAGATTAAAGATGTTTACATCGCGCTTGATCGTGTACGTGATCCTGGAAACCTTGGTACCATTATTCGAACCGCTGATGCTGTAGGTGCTAAAGGTGTTATTTTAATTGGCGAGACAACAGACCCTTTCTCGCCTGAAACAGTCCGCGCAACCATGGGATCTATTTTCTCTGTACCACTTTATCGTTTTGATGAAAACGGCTTTTTAAACTGGTCTTCTCACTTTAAAGGTATGATTGTTGGAACACACCTCAAAGGTTCTCTGGATTATCGCACACTTGACTTCAAAAATGGCCCTATTATCCTTTTAATGGGGAATGAAAAACAGGGATTATCAGATCTTCTTACGAATCGGTGTGATAAACTTACGCGTATTCCACAAAGCGGACGAGCAGACTCGCTTAATCTAGCTGTAGCAACAGCTGTTATGCTTTATGAAATCCGTCGCCCCTATTTAATACTGGAACCATGTGAGGAAAAACATGATTCGTAAATCACTCCCTTTTCTTCTCTTGGGCTTGGCTTTTACAGTAGTACTTGATCAAGCTGTCAAATACTGGGTTATGCACAATATGCCTTTAGGAACAGAAATTTCGCTTATTCCTTTTCTTTCCCTTTATCATGTGCGCAATTCTGGCATTGCATTTTCGTTTTTTTCTTCCTTTTCTCAGTGGGGAATCATCGCCATCACGATCATTGTGATTATCTTTCTTCTATGGTTATGGAAAAATACTGAATATAATAAGTCTTTAATGCGCTTTGGCCTTATTCTTATTATTGGGGGAGCCATCGGCAATCTCATTGATCGTATTCGCTTTCATCATGTCACTGATTATATACTTTTTCATATTGATGATATTTTTTATTTTGCTATTTTCAACCTTGCAGATAGTTTTATCACTCTCGGTGTTATTGCCATCCTTATTGAAGAATTGCGTACTTGGATGAAAGCAAGGCGTCATTCCAATAGTACATCTTCTCACTGATATGTTCAGTGCCTTAGAAAACAGAGATTATTGACCATCACAAGTCTGATTACGCATTGATTTCTCTTAATCAATTCTTGTTGCTCGTCATTTCACGTGTTTCTCTTCATGGGACTATAAGATCTTACTTTCTTTTCAACTTTACATTTCTACACTTAGTTAGTGCAAAAGAAATGAACTCAAATAGAATCAATATTTTTTATCCATGTGTCCTACATCACAATTTTTGAGGAGACATTTCACAGCATTCGAAGTTCTGTTTATTTGATTAGAACAATTGCTTTTCGTATGTTTTTTAGTTTTTACAGATATCGATTTTACAGAGCCTTTCTTAAGTGCTTCGTTTAAAAACTCTCCTTTTTTATTTTATATATTGTTTAATAAAAAACATTTTTTCAACTATTTTCAATGGTGTCTTGTTAAAGCAACATATTGATTATAAATATAAATTACCGTTTTTCATATTGAATAAAAGCCCTTACTATTCTAAATCTCTTTTATTTGGAATCTGTTCATGTTGAATCCATTAAAACCATGTCTCTTGCAAGACACAAGCAAATCAATAATCTTGATTGATTTAATATGAACAGATTTTCAACCAGAGAATCTTGCGATATTCGGAGTATCATTTAGCATTCAAAAAGACAATTTATCATTATACATCAATATATTATAAAAAATCCAATTCAATAGCTCTTATAACCGTGCAAAACAGATGCAATATTGGAGGTTGAAATAGTGTGATGATACTTGCCGCTCTTCTCATAAACGCAAAAATAGTGAATATTTTATAAGGGATTGTATTACATAGTTTCTGTGAAAATAGAAAAGTTTTTAAGTATAGTCTTTTTATCTTGCAAAAATATGGCAAAAAATGGAAATATTTTTTATTAAAATGAACTATTTCCTTACCAATTTGTAAGGTTCCTTCTTCATATAAATCTCTTGTAATTTTTAAATAAATCTCCATAATAAGAGCATATATGCTGGAATTCTGTCAGTGATTCTTAAGGGTTTTTGTATTTGCCCAATTAAGGCTTATACCAAGCTTATCTGTGTAATGACAGAGACACCTTTAAAGCCCTATACCTGACAGAACATATGCTAAAGGATTTTATATTATGGCTAATTTTAAAGATTTACGTTCGGCACCTGCTTCTCATGCCGATGCATCAATTGATCAGGGATTACGCGACTATATGTTGGGTGTCTACAATGCAATGGCCATTGGTTTGCTTATTACAGCTGCTGCCGCTTATGCAATTGTATCATTAGCAACGACAACAGATATGAGCCAAGCAGCAGCTCAAATCAATAGCAGTGTTTATCTAACACCATTTGGAGTAACATTTTATACATCGCCATTCTCTTATATTGTTATGTTTGCACCACTCATAGCAGTCTTATTTCTCAGTTTTAAAATTAATACATTGAGCACAAATGCTGCTCGTAGTCTCTTTTTTGGTTATGCTGCTCTGGTTGGTCTTTCACTGTCTTCAATCGTTTTGCGCTATACGACAGAAAGTGTTGTGCAAACCTTTGTCATTTCCGCCGCAACTTTTGGAGCTCTTTCACTTTATGGATACACAACAAAGCGTGATCTCACAGCAATCGGTTCATTCTTATTCATTGGATTGATCGGCTTGTTGCTTTCCATGATTGTGAACATTTTTCTTGGATCAAGCGCTTTGCAGTTTGCTATCTCTGTGATTGGTGTTTTTATCTTTGCTGGTTTAACAGCCTACGACACCCAGAGCATTAAGTTGATGTATTATGAAGGAGATGAAAGCGATACCAGAGGACGTAAAGTTATTATGGGCGCGCTGAATCTTTATCTTGATTTCATCAATATGTTTGTCTTCTTGCTACAGTTTCTTGGCTCAAACCGTGATTGATTGCAAAAATCATTACTTAATTAAAGAACCTTGTTTCTAAAAGAAACAAGGTTCTTTTGTTTTTAGTGTAAATCTTTACCCTCTGCTTCTTAGAAACTATTCTTTTCGCAAAATGACAAAAATCCCTTATAAGCAAAAATTCCCTTGGTTTACCGGTTTTATCCAACAAAAACTCCATAGCTCCTTTTTAAATACAATTCATAGCCGCTCTCATCATCAATCAAACATTGTCAATCAAAATAGTAATTATGATCTGACCGTTGCTTCCTATAATGTGCATAAATGTGTAGGTGTTGATAAAGTTTTTAATCCTACAAGAATTGTCCGTGTTATTACTGAATTACAAGTTGATATTCTTGCTCTTCAAGAAGCAGATAAACGTTTTGGGGAACGCATCGGTTTGATTAATCTTCAGCTATTAAAAGCTGAAACCGGTTTGATTCCTGTACCTCTTAATACTATGTCACCTCATGGCCATGGTTGGCATGGGAATGCTCTTTTTTTGCGAAAGGGATATGTACGTGATACTTTACAAGTCACTCTTCCTAGTATTGAACCACGTGGGGCTGTAGTTGTAGAGTTGGAAATGGAAGCAGGCCCTATTCGTATTATTGCGGCTCATTTTGGCTTATTACGTTACTCTCGTAAACAACAAACAAAAATGCTCCTTGAAATTTTCCAAAAACGCCCCCTTATGCCTACACTCCTCATAGGAGATTTTAATGAATGGCGAATGGGAAAAGGCTCATCTTTAAATCATTTTTCTCCCTATTTTGATAGCACTTTTGAAGTTGTACCAAGCTTTCCCTCTCGTTTTCCTTTGTTAGCCCTTGATAGAGTTTTTTCTTTTCCCCACCAATTGGTAACAAGTATTGAAAATCATTATTCACCACTTGCACGCATTGCTTCAGATCATTTGCCTATCAAAGCCTATCTTAATCTTTCTAACGCAATCAACATTCTTAAAAATAAATAAAAAAATTAATGTGCCTCATCCCAATTTTGAGCCGTCATGACTTTTACTTCAAGCGGTACAGATAAAGATAGAACCGGTATTGTAGCATTTTCCATAACATTTTTAACAACAGTCATGGTTTTTTTACTTTCTTCTTCTGGTACTTCAAAAATCAGTTCATCATGCACTTGCAGCAACATTTTTGCTGATAGTTTTTCTTCTTTTAAAGCATCTTCCATATGTATCATAGCGCGGCGAATGATATCGGCCGCAGAACCTTGAATTGGAGCATTGATAGCTGCTCGCTCATTAAGAGAACGAATTTTTACATTCTTTGCTTTTATTTCTGGATAATGGATACGACGTCCAAAAATTGTTTCTACATAACCATTTTCACGTGCAAAGATTTTAGTTTTCTCCATATAATCTTTAATTCCTGGAAATCTTTCAAAATACAGTTGAATATAACGACCCGCTTCTTGGCGTGAAATTCCCAATTGATTGGCTAATCCAAAAGCTGAAATACCATAAATAATACCAAAATTAATCGCTTTTGCACGCCGTCGTATATCCGAATGCATTCCCTCTATTGCAACGCCAAACATTTGTGATGCCGTTATAGCGTGAATATCATGCCCTTTAGCAAAAGCTTCTTTTAATGCTTTTATATCCGCAATATGTGCAAGAATGCGCAATTCAATCTGACTATAATCAGCAGAAAGCAATACATGTCCTTTGGGAGCAATAAAAGCTGTTCGAATTTTACGTCCTTCAGCAGTTCGCACTGGAATATTTTGCAAATTTGGCTCTGATGATGATAACCGACCTGTTGATGTTATTGCCAAAGAATAATTCGTATGAACACGCCCTGTTTTTGGAAAAATATAAGAAGGCAAAGCGTCTGTATAGGTAGATTTTAGCTTTGCAAGTTGACGCCACTCAATAATTTTACGCGGTAAAATATGACCTTCAGCAGCCAACTCTTCTAAGGTTTGTGCAGAAGTTGACCATTGACCACCCTTGGTCTTAACACCTCCGAGCAATCCCATTTTGCCAAAAAGGATATCACCTAATTGCTTTGGCGAAGCAAGATTAAACTTTTCATCAGCTTGTTTATAAATTTCCTCTTCTAGAATCAAAGCAGCTTGTGCCAACTCTCCAGAAAGACGCAATAAAATCTGCCGATCAATAAGAATCCCCCGTTCTTCCATTCTTGCAAGAACTTTTACAAGGGGTCGATCAAGACGCTCATAAATTTTTGTCATCCCACGAGCAACAAGTTGCGGTTTCAATACTTGCCAAAGGCGCAGCTTTATATCAGCATCTTCCGCCGCATAAAGGGTTGCTTGTTTTAAATCTACTTGTGCAAAAGAAGTAATTTTTTTTCCGTTATGCGTTAAATCTTTATAGGCAATTGGTTTATGCTCAAGCCAACGTTCAGACAAATCATCCATATTATGGGTTAAAGTTCCAGCATCAAAAGCATATGATAAAAGCATGGTGTCGTCAAAAGAGCTTATCATAATGTCGTATTGCTTCATCACCAACCAATCATATTTTATATTATGACCAATTTTTAACACCGCTGAATCTTCTAATATCGGTTTTAAAAGTGCTAAAGCTTTTCGGGCCTCAATCTGTGAGGCAATGCGCCCGCCCCTCAAAAGGTCCTCTTCTCCTTCATCAAAATGTTCAAGAGGTATATAAGCTGCTTTTTCCGGCTGTAATGCGAGTGAAAAACCAACAAGCTTTGCTTGCATCGGATCAAGAGATGTTGTTTTAGTATCAAAAGCGAAAAAACCCTGCTCCTGTGCTTGTGATAACCACTCTTTTAAAATTTTCTCATCAAGAATTGTTGTATAAGTAGCTCTTGTAATTTTTTGAGTCAGCGCTTGATCTTTACGTTTTTGTGCAAAAACTTGTGGAGAATTTTCAGAAAAACTATGAAGAGATGCGTGCTCAGTATTCTTGATCTCAGAATCATGCCTGGGGCTTAGTTTTTCCCATTCAACATCTATATCAAGTGCGTCAATAACAGCTGCATCGCATGACGTTGCCTCTGCCACGCGACGCGTTAATGTTGAAAACTCCATCGCTTTCAAAAAAGAAATTAAACGTGGACCATCTTGTGGCTCCAAAACAAAATCATCTAAATCATTATCTATAGGAACATCTGTTTTAAGCCTGACAAGTTCACGAGACATTTTAACTTGTTCTCTATAAGCTTGAATGTTTTCACGCCGTTTTGTTTGTTTAATTTCTGTTACGCGTTGCAATAAAAGATCAAGAGAACCAAATTCATTTAATAACTGAGCTGCAGTTTTTGGACCAATGCCTGGAATACCCGGTACATTATCTGTTGAATCTCCAATTAATGCTTGTAAATCAATCATTTTTTCAGGCGCAACACCCCATTTTTCTATAACTTCTGAGATACCTATATGCTTATCTTTCATTCCATCATACAAAGATACATGCGTATTTACGAGTTGCATAAGATCCTTATCAGAAGAAATAATGGTTGTTTTTGCCCCAACCTTTGTTGCAAATTTTGCATAGGTAGCAATTAAATCATCCGCTTCAAAGCCTTCCTTTTCAATACAAGGCAAATTAAAAGCCTTCGTTGCTTGGCGTATTAGCGCGAATTGAGGAATTAGATCTTCAGGAGGTTCAGCGCGATTCGCTTTATATTCAGGATAAATTTGTTTCCGAAAAGTATCAGATGAATAATCAAAAATAACAGCAAAATGTGTTGGAACAACACCCGTAGCTGTATTACGAGCATCACATAGTAATTTCCATAACATATTGCAAAAACCAGCTACTGCTCCTACAGGAAGTCCATCCTTTTTACGTTTTAAAGGCGGCAAAGCATAATAAGCACGAAAAACATAGCCTGATCCGTCAACCAAAAAAAGATGATCTGTTGCTTTCATTACAATTTTTTCTCCATTTCAGCTAAAAAAACAATTTGTCCTTATATATTTTTTCACTTTGCCTCTAAAAAGCCATTTTTTCTTTTCATAAGACATGAAGTCGTTGCACTTTATATTAAGTACCTAGAGCTTTTCTTTGCTGTTACAGGATTAATAGCTTTCATTTTGCTCCTCCTATGATAGCTGAGGTACGATGTAGCGACAGGGTCGTTGTGGTGTTCCCCTCCCCACAACGACCGTTTTTTTTGACATCTATATTCTTTAATTTCAATCGTGACTTTTTTAGAGAAAAGATGATGTTATTCATGAATTTTGAAATTATTCCACAGAGCTTTTTCACCCATTTTGTAGATAAAATCAGCGTGTAACTTTTTTTCTTGCGTACTCAATCTTGAAGGTAAAGCCTGTGGGCGAATTTTAACGGCATAAGATGTATCTTTATCATTCTGGATATGTTCATCAACACCCCTTCTGTTATCAAAACCCAATACACCTTGTTTTCCACCGATAAGCTCAATATAAACATCGGCTAGAATCTCTGCATCAAGCAAAGCACCATGAAGAACACGATGGCTGTTATCAATTCCAAAACGTTTGCATAAAATATCAAGAGAATTAGGACCCATAGGAAATTTACGCCGCGCCATAGCCAGTGTATCAAGAATATTATCAACACTGATAAGCGGTTTGTTGACACGTTTTAATTCTGCATTAATAAAACCAATATCAAAACTCGCATTATGCGCAATCATTGTCGCGTCTTTGATAAATTCTAAAAACTCATCAACAATATCACTAAAACTTTTCTCGTTTTTTAGGCGTTCATTGGTTAATCCGTGAATTGCTACAACTTCATCAGGAATAATAACGCCTTCAGGGTTTAAATAAACATGAAATTGGCGTCCTGTGAGATAACGATCAACCATTTCTACACAACCAATTTCGATTATGCGATCTTTTTCTTTATCTAAACCTGTTGTTTCTGTATCAAAAATAATTTCCCGCATAACTTCAATTCTTTAGTTTTTTTATTACATCAAAAACCTGTTGACGTGTATTCTCTAAATCTTTCCCTGTATCAATAATAAAATCAGCACGTTCTCGTTTTTTTTCATCTGGCATTTGTTGAGCATTGATAAAGGCAAATTTTTTCTCATTCATACCTTGGCGAATCATGACACGTTCTTTTTGTATTTCTGGTGGAGCAGAAACAACAATAACGCTATCCACACGACTTTCACCATTTTTTTCAAACAAAAGTGGAATATCAAGAATAACGAATTTTTTCCCTTGTTCACGCGCTATATCAATAAATTCCCTTTCTTTTTCTTGCACCAAAGGATGAATTATTTTTTCTAATGTTTGTAATTTTTCTTTATCATCAATCAAAATTTCAGAAAGTTTCAAACGGTTAACTTCACCGTTTTCAACAACACCAGGAAAAATACGCTCTATGAATGACAAAGCTGGCTCACTTTTATAAAGCTGTTTTACTGCTTCATCAGCACTAAAAACAGAAATACCCGCTTGCTTGAAAAAATCAGCAACTGTTGATTTTCCCATAGCAATTGATCCCGTTAATCCTATGATCTTCATTCTCTTTTTTCACTCATATCCTCTAAAATAGCTGTCCGTAAAGCTTTTGTTACCTGTGGTCTTATTCCAAACCACTGTTCAAACCCTATAACAGCCTGATGTAGAAGCATCCCAAGCCCATCAACCGTCTTGAGATCACAAGCCTTTGCCTGTTGTAAAAAAGGAGTTATCAATGGTGTATAAATAATATCTGTTACTAACGCCGTTTTTTTTGCTTTATGAAAATCGCAAAAAAAAGAATCACTTTTTTCTTCTGGACTTTTTATACCAATAGAGGTTGTATTAACAATCAAATCAACTTGATGAAGTATTTCATGGATTTTATGCCAATCGTAAACTTTAATGATTTTTCCAAAATGCTGAGCTAAATTATCAGCACGTTGTTTTGTACGGTTAATCAGATAAATCTGTTCAAATCCGCGTTTTTTTAAGGCATATATGATAGCGCGTGCGGCACCACCTGCTCCAAAAACAAGAGCTGTTTCCCCTCCCCAATCAGATGCAAAATCATCAAGATTAGCGCTAAAACCATAGGCATCACTATTCGTGGCACAAAGCTTATCTCCTTCATACCAAAGTGTATTAACAGCACCAATCATTGTTGCTCTCTCATCTTTATAATCTGCTAAACGAAAAGCTTCCTGTTTATAAGGCAAAGTAACATTTCCTCCACAAAAGCCTATTTTTTGTAAAGACGCAATAAAATGACTGAATTCTTCAGATGTTACTTCTTGTGCAATATATTCTCCTTGTAAACCATATTGTTTAAGCCAAAAATTGTGAATTTTTGGCGATTTTGAATGATGAATTGGAGAACCAACAACAAAAGCACGCGGATAATTTGTTTTTTTTATTGTTAAGTCAACCATCAATAATTCCTAAGTGACGCAGTTTTATGAGTAGAGGCAGTAAAGGTAAACCAACAATGGTAAAAAAATCTCCTTCAATTTTTTCAAAGAGATGAATTCCTTCTCCTTCAATTTGATATACTCCCACGCTGTTTAAAACATCTTTTCCTACGCGTGCTAAATAACGTTCAATAAATTCTGATGAGAGTAAACGGACGGACATATGTGCACTAAAAGCTTCAACCCAAATTTTTTGACCATTTTTAAATAAAGCTACCGCACTATGAAGAGAATGGGTTTTTCCTGATAATTCACATAAACGTTGATGTGCTTCTTTTATATTTGTTGCTTTGTGAAAAACTTGACCTTCAAAATCAAGAACTTGATCACAACCAATAACGAAAGCATCAGGAAAACGGTCTGAAACATTTTTTGCTTTTGCGCTCGCAAGAAAACAGCTGAGTTCTTTAGGTGTTTTTTCTTTTGCTTTTTTTTCTACTTCTCTTTCATCAAAAGAAGCTCCTTCAATGGAAAAATTTAAGCCTGCTTTTTTTAATAATTTTGCACGATAAAAACTAAGAGATGCTAATATTAACGTATCTGCGTTCATGAGAATTTTCTCTCATTTCCTTCACGAAATCGTGATAACAGTTCAAATATTGCAGCAGCAGTTTCTTCAATAGAACGTCTTGTGACATCAATAATAGGCCAACCAAAACGTTCGCAAATGCGTTTTGCATGGATTAATTCTTCAGCTATGTTGATACGATTTGTATAATTATCAAGAGCAAAACTTTCTCCCAAATCTCGATTTTGGCGGATATGTGAGATTCTTTCAGCTGAAGCAATTAAACCAATAATTAAAGAATTTTTTGCCTCTAAAAGGGATTCTGGCAAATCAATATTAGGAATAAGAGGAATATTAGCCGTTTTTATTCCGCGATTTGCTAAATAGATACTTGTTGGCGTTTTAGAGGTTCTTGAAATTCCCACAAGAATCACATCTGCTTCGGATAAGCTACTGGAAGACTGTCCATCATCATGCTCTATTGTAAAATCCAGTGCCTCAATACGGCGAAAATAATCCGCATTAAGATCATGTTGTGCGCTCGCACGTAAATGTGTTGGCATTCCAAGGTAAGACTGAAAAGCATTTAAAACAGGATGTAATATATCAATACAGGGAACTTTTATTTTTTTACACATTTTTTGAAGGAGAAGTTTAAATTCTTCATCAATCATTGTGTAAAGAACAATACCTGGTTCTTGTTGTATTTCATCAAGAGCTTTTTGTAACTGTATTCTATTACGAATCATAGGATAGATATGCTCTGTTGCCTGAATCATTGCATATTGCGATGCTACAGCTCTTCCAACAGAAATTAATGTTTCTCCTGTTGCATCAGAAAGCATGTGTAAATGAAAGAATTTTTTTTCTTTTGTCACAAAAATTTTAACTCCTTGTTAAGACATGTGTATATATCCTCACCGTTTTTTATAAAACTAAAATTTATGAAAAATTCTCCTTTTTTATGCACAAATTAAATGCTTGTGATAATTTAATCCCTCTTATAAAAAAAGAGGGGATAATATCTTTAAGATAGTGATATTTTTATTCTTTTTTCAGTTCCTTTTGTGGATAAAATTGAGGATAAATAATAATCCACACTAAACACAGTTATAAATAAGAATAATCCTTTCTTTAATATAAATTTATTAATATAAATTTCTGTAAAAAATACTTTTGAATAGCATTTCATTAATGCTATAATCTTAACTCACATTTTTGTTATTAAAATAATTAAATACTATTTGGATTTTATATTTTTTCAAGTTTTTCATATAATTACTTAATATTACAGGAACAAATTTCATATAAATGGTACTTGCAGATTAAAAAAATTGAGTGTAGGATATTTTTTCTTAATAATATTTCACTCATAAATTTCCATAAATTATTTAGAACAATCTTCTCCTTAATTACAAAGAGCATATTTCATGCAAAAAATGAAACTACAAGAACTTAAAAGCAAAAATCCCGTTGAGCTTGTTTCTTTTGCTGAAACATTAGAAGTTGAAAATGCCTCCCTTATGCGCAAACAAGAATTAATGTTTGCTATCTTGAAAAAACTTGCTCTACAAGACGTTGAAATTATAGGAGAAGGTGTTGTTGAAGTTTTACAAGACGGATTTGGATTTTTGAGATCTGCTGATGCTAATTATCTTCCTGGTCCTGATGATATTTATCTTTCACCTGCACAAATACAGTCGTTTTCTTTAAAAACAGGCGATACAATTGAAGGTCCCATACGCAGTCCAAAAGAGGGAGAACGTTATTTTGCTCTCCTTAAAATTAATACAATTAATTTCGAAAAACCTGAAAAGATTCGTTATAAAATCCACTTTGATAATCTTACTCCTCTTTATTCAAATGAACGTTTCCAAATGGAAATACAAGATCCTACAGAGAAAGATATGTCATCACGCGTGATTGATTTGATATCTCCATTGGGAAAAGGACAAAGAGGGTTAATTGTAGCTCCTCCTCGGACGGGAAAAACAGTTTTACTTCAAAATATTGCTCATTCTATTACCACTAATCATCCTGAATGTTATCTCATTGTTCTTTTAATTGATGAACGACCAGAAGAAGTTACTGATATGCAGCGTTCAGTAAAAGGAGAAGTGGTTTCTTCTACTTTTGATGAACCTGCAATACGTCACGTACAAGTGGCAGAAATGGTTATTGAAAAAGCCAAACGTCTTGTTGAATATGGGCGTGATGTTGTTATTCTTCTCGATTCTATTACACGTCTTGGGCGTGCATATAATACAGTTGTTCCTTCTTCAGGTAAAGTTTTAACAGGTGGTGTGGATGCAAATGCCCTCCAGCGTCCAAAGCGTTTTTTTGGTGCAGCACGTAATATTGAAGAAGGCGGATCTTTAACCATTATTGCAACGGCTTTGATTGATACAGGAAGTCGTATGGATGAGGTTATTTTTGAAGAATTTAAAGGAACAGGTAATTCGGAAATTGTTCTTGATCGAAAAGTTGCTGATAAACGTATTTTCCCTGCTATGGATATTTTAAAGTCAGGAACGCGTAAGGAAGAACTTCTGGTAGAACGACAAGATTTACACAAAATTTTTGTTCTTCGTCGTATTTTAGCATCTATGAATGTAACAGATGCAATTGAATTTTTGATTGATAAATTAAAGCAAACAAAAAATAATAGTGAATTTTTTGATTCAATGAATACGTAGAGTCATTAAAGTTTTTATTAGGATAAAACCTGTGGATACAATCTTTGCTGTTTCGAGTGGATTGTTACCTTCAGGGGTTGCAGTCATTCGGCTTTCTGGTCCTCATGTTGTGGATATAGTTAAAACGCTTTGTGGTCGTTTACCTAAAGCACGTTTTATGCATTATGGAAATCTTACTGCTCGTGATGGTAGTTTTTTAGATTCTGGTTTAACTGTTTTTTTTCCTGCTCCTCATAGTTTTACGGGGGAAGATTGTGCAGAATTCCATTTACATGGAGGAAAAGCAGTCGTTAATCGTTTTCTCGATGAATTGTCGACATTTTCTGGATGCCGTATTGCAGAAGCAGGTGAATTTTCACGTCGTGCTTTTATGGAAGGAAAATTAGATCTTGTTCAAGCAGAAGGTCTTGCTGATTTAATAGAAGCAGAAACGGAAAGCCAACGGCGTTTAGCTGTTATGGGTACAAGTGGACATTTAACGACGCTTTATCGTGATTGGCGTCATAAGCTTATGAAGGCGCGTGCTTTTATTGAGGCAGAACTTGATTTTGTTGATGAAGCAGATATTCCCAACGCAATATCTGATAAAGTTTGGAAAGATGTTCAGGATCTTTGTACTTCTATTCGGGAATATATTACTAAAGGAGAACGTGCGAGTATTTTACGTGATGGATTAAAAATTGTTATTGCTGGTGCTCCAAATTCTGGAAAATCAAGCATTATGAATCGTCTTTCAGGAAGATCTGTTGCTATTGTAACGGAAGAAGCAGGAACAACCCGTGATGCTTTAGAAATGAGAATTATTCTTGGTGGTTTACCTGTTTTTTTAACCGATACTGCTGGTTTTAGAAAAACAGAAAATAAAATAGAACAGATGGGAATAGAAATTGCTAAACAGCATGTTAGGGAAGCTGATTTGGTTATTTTGGTTTATGATATAGGAAATCCTAAGCAAGTTGATTTACCAGAAACATCGGCTGAAATATGGTGTGTTGGCAATAAGCTTGATCTTTATGAAAAAAATGATCAGCGTTGGTCTATACAATTTTCCGCATTAACTGGTTTAAATTTTGATTATTTTATAAAAGAACTTGAATTATTTTGTCATCATCGTGCTTCTGAAATTGGAAATATTGTTCCAGCACGTAAAAGGCAACTTCAATTATTAAAGGAGGCTGTTAAAGAGATTGAATTTTCTCTTAATTATCATTCCCTTGATCTCAGTTTACGTGCAGAACATCTCCGTTGTGCAAGTGATTTTCTTGGGAAAATTACAGGAGATATTGATGTTGAAGATTTGCTTGATATTATTTTTTCAGAATTTTGTGTTGGTAAATAATGATTCACGTGAAACATTGATTATTTCATAGACAGATTATAAAGATTATGTAATTTATATCCTGTTTCACGTGAAACCTTAGAATATTTTCTACGGAATGAATTAAATGCAATCATATGATGTTGTTATTGTTGGTGGTGGTCATGCTGGCTGTGAAGCGGCTTCAGCTTCAGCACGTGTAGGAGCCAAAACAGCGCTTGTTACACATAAAATATCAGCACTGGGAACAATGTCGTGTAATCCTGCTATTGGTGGACTTGGAAAAGGGCATCTAGTTCGTGAAATAGATGCGTTAGATGGTCTTATGGGAAGAGCAGCGGATGCTGCTGGAATTCAGTTTAGACTACTTAATAGACGTAAAGGACCGGCAGTAAGAGGACCACGGACACAGGCAGATAGACAACTTTATAAAAAAGCAATTCAAAAATTATTAAAAGAACAAGAAAATCTTACTCTTATTGAGGATGAAGTTATTGATCTGGTTGTTAAAGATAATTGTGTATCAGGTGTTATTTTAAAAAAACAAGGAACAATTTTTTCTGGTGCTGTTGTTTTAACAACAGGTACGTTTTTAAATGGCTTTATTCATATTGGTAATAAAACATGGGCTGCTGGTCGTATGGGAGATCAGTCAAGTGTAAAACTTGCTGAACATTTGAAAAAATATCATATAAAACTTGGACGATTAAAAACAGGAACCCCTGCTCGTTTGAGTAAAAAAACAATTGCTTGGGAAGCTCTCCAAAAACAACAAGCAGATGAAAATCCCATACCCTTTTCTCTTTTAACAGAGAAAATTGAACAACCACAAATTGAATGTGCAATAACACGTACAAATGAGAAAACACATCAAATTATTCGCGAGAATATTTATCGCTCTGCTTTATATTCTGGAAATATTGAAGGGTTAGGACCACGTTATTGTCCTTCTGTTGAAGATAAAATTGTGAAATTTGGAGAACGTGATGGACATCAGATCTTTCTGGAACCAGAAGGATTAAATGATAATACTGTTTATCCAAATGGTCTTTCTACTTCTCTTCCTGAAAATGTACAAATTTCTCTATTGAAAACCATTGAAGGATTGGAAAATGCTATAGTTTTGCAACCTGGTTATGCTATTGAATATGATTTTGTTAATCCACAACAATTAACGAGAAGCTTAGAATTACGCTCTTTACCAGGTTTATTTTTAGCAGGCCAAATTAATGGTACAACAGGATATGAGGAAGCAGCAGCACAAGGACTTTTAGCTGGATTAAATGCTGCACGTAAAGTAGGTAAATTAGATGAAATACTTATAAGTCGTTCTACTGCTTATATTGGTGTTATGATTGATGATTTGGTTTCACGTGGTGTTTGTGAACCTTATAGGATGTTTACATCACGTGCTGAATTTCGTTTATCTTTACGATCTGATAATGCTGATACGCGTTTAACACCTTTGGCACAAAAATGGGGTATTGTAAGTAAAATACGTTGGGAATGTTATCAGAAAAAACAACAACGGCTTGATCAAGCACGATCAATATGTCAAAATCTTTTTTTAACACCCAATGAAGCTTCTGCTCATGGATTACATGTTAATCATGATGGAATTCGGCGTTCGGCTTATGATTTTCTTGCTTATCCTCATATGACCTTAGAGCGTCTTTCAGATTTTTGGCCACAATTAAAAACAATTGATTCTAAAACAGCAGAATCTTTAGAAATTGAAGCACAATATGCGGTTTATTTAGATAAACAAGCACAAGATATTGCCTCTCTTCAGAGAGATGAGCGTTTAGAAATTCCTTCTTCTCTCGATGTTCAGGCAATTTCAGGTCTTTCAAATGAACTTAAATCAAAAATTCAAGAAGTGTCGCCGCGTTCAATTGCTGATGCACAAAAAATTGATGGCATGACACCCGCCGCGTTATCGCTTATTATTACACATATTCAACGTCAACGACGTGAAAAGGCTAAAACAGCTTAATGAATTTTTCTACAGAAAAAAAATATCAACAATTATTAAATATTGTTCCTTCTGTTTCACGTGAAACGATGGAAAATTTAATTCAGTTTGAGTCTTTAATACTTCAGTGGAATGCACATATTAATTTGATATCTGCTACAACTATACCAGATCTATGGACACGACATATTCTAGATTCAGCACAAATTTTTCCTTTGTATGCTCATTCTTTACATTGGTGTGATTTAGGATCAGGAGGAGGTTTTCCTGCAATTGTGATTGCTATCTTTTTGAAAGAAAAAAAAGCAGGACATATTAATCTTGTTGAAAGTAATGGGAAAAAAGTTGCTTTTTTGCGAACAGTTATTGCTCAACTTAATCTTCCAGCAACGGTTTATCACGCTAGAATTGAAGATATATATCAAAAAATTCCCATATCTGATATTATAACAGCACGGGGATTAGCGCCGCTTGATACTCTTTTACAACTCATTTTTCCTTTATTAACAGAAAAAACAATAGCTCTTTTGCAAAAAGGTCGGGATTACGCTACAGAAATAAAAAATGCCTCTGCCAATTGGCACTTTGATCTGTTAAAACATAAAAGTAAAGTTGATGAAAATTCTGTTATTTTGGAAATTTCTCATATTCGATCATATAGAGGGTAGAGCAAAATGAGCGAAACACGAATTATCGCTATTGCAAACCAAAAGGGTGGAGTCGGAAAAACAACCACAGCAATTAATCTTGCTACAGCTTTAGCGGCTATTGGTGAAAATGTCCTTATTATGGATGTTGATCCACAAGGTAATGCTAGTACAGGTTTAGGGATTGATCGTAATAGCCGTCCTTTATCTTCTTATGATGTTTTGGTTTCGGGCGTTTCAATTACACAGGCGGCTTTAAAAACAGCCGTACCCAATCTTTATATAGTTCCCTCTACACTTGATCTCTTAGGTGTGGAAATGGAAATTTCTTCATCAAAAGATCGCATACAACGCTTACGTAAAGCTCTCTATGATGATCCGGAAATGGAAAAAAAATTCAATTATATTTTAATTGATTGTCCTCCCTCCCTTAATCTTTTAACACTTAATGCTATGGGGGCTGCGGATTCTGTTTTAGTGCCTATGCAGTGTGAATTTTTAGCACTTGAAGGTTTAAGTCAATTACTTGAAACAGTAAAACAAGTGCGATCCGTACTTAATCCATCTTTAGAGATCCAAGGTATTGTTCTAACAATGTATGATGGACGTAATAACCTTTCAAATCAAGTTGTTGAAGATGTACGTTCTTTTATGGGAGATAAAGTTTATCGTACTGTTATTCCACGAAATGTAAGAGTATCAGAAGCGCCTTCTTTTGGCAAACCTGTATTGCTTTATGATCTTAAATGTGCTGGGAGCCAAGCTTATTTGCGTCTAGCATCAGAAATGATTCAACGTGAAAAACAAGCACGTGCTGCTGCTTAAAAATGTAAAATTTTTTGTAAGAAAACTCAAAGAGCAAAATTATGAACGATGATCTATCAAAAAAAAGACTAGGACGTGGATTAGCGGCATTGATTGGAGATATCAATTTAAACAACAATATTGCACGTTCATCAAGCTTTGATAAATTAAATGAATCCGGTAGTCTTTCTGAGCGATTTATTTCTATTGAATCTATTTCATGTAATCCTCACAATCCTCGGCGTCATTTTACTGAAACAGAGCTTGATAATTTGACACAATCAATTCGTCAACACGGTGTGGTTCAACCGGTTATTGTGAGGCCTTTAAGAGATCATCCTCATCGGTTTGAATTGATTGCGGGTGAACGGCGCTGGCGTGCAGCACAACGTGCAAATTTAAGTCAATTACCCGTTATTATTCGTGATGTGGACGATAAAACGGCTTTGGAATTGGCAATTATTGAAAATGTTCAACGTGCAGATCTTAATCCTATCGAAGAAGCAAAGGGATATGAGATGCTTCTAAATGAACATGATTATACGCAAGTAGATTTAGCGCAAGTTATAGGAAAAAGTCGTAGTCATGTTGCAAATACGCTTCGTTTGTTAAAACTTCCAGAAAAAGTACAACAATTCTTAACTGATGGACAACTTTCTGCAGGTCATGCACGTTGTCTTATAACCGTTGATGATCCACAAAATTTAGCTGAGAAAATTATTTGTGAAGGGCTTTCAGTACGTCAAACAGAAATACTTGCATATGAGCAAGCTAATCCTAAAACTAAAAAGCGTACCAATACGGAGAAAGATGCTGAAACAAAATCTTTAGAAAAATTACTTGCAGATGTGATAGGAATGAAAGTTATTATTCGACATGGTAAAAAAGGTGGAGATTTAAAAATACATTACTCTTCATTAGAACAATTAGATGAAATTTGTCGGCGTTTACAAAGTTAATCAATTGTTCTAAAAAGATTTTTTTAACAGTTATCTTTTAAAATTTTTATTATTCTATACATATGCTCTTTAGCAAATTCTATATTTCTTGCAGGTAAAGAGTTTTTTTCATAAGTAGAATTTTCTTCATCAGTAAGTACATACAATGTCGCTTGAAGTGCTAGGTGAGCAACAACAAAATCTTTCGGTGTTATATTATTTTCTTTTAAAATATTTACAAGTTTTGGATTATTAAAAATATAGGAAGCGTATTTTTCAATATTATCATCATAAGTACTGAGATCACTTTTTGTATTTGTTTGTTCTGGTTCTGAAGATAAATTTCTACATTCTGCTTTGATTTTTTCCAGCTTTAAAAGAATATCTTCTGTTAAGGGATAATTTGCAATGAAAGGCGGTATAAAAGAAGGATCATCTATTTCTTGTTTTTTTTCTTGAGCGTATGATACAAAAGGAAAAATGAAGAAAAAACACAATAGAAGTTTAAACATGACGAAAAATTATCCTTTCTTTTTTGAATTTCAATAAATATTTTTCCGTCTGTTATTCTTTATTTTTAGAAAAACATTTGTAAATATAATCGAAATAAAAACAATTATTAGGAATGGTAAAAACACGGTGTTTTTTTAATGCACGTACTTTTTTATTAGATTAATGGGATGATATTTTTTAATGTCTCATAGCTGATTAGTTGCTCAAAATGAGTTTTTCACAGCTATCTAAAAGAATTGTCGCTTTGTAAAAATGTTTTTTAACAAATTCAAGATTGTTTAGAAATATAGTATTTTTCTCAGTAGAATATTCCTTTTCAGGTACAAATATGAGAAGCGCTGATATTTCTTTAAGAGCTAAGGTTCCTGAAGCAAAATCTTTCGGTGTTATATTATTTTCTTTTAAAATATTTACAAGTTTTGGTTTACTAGAAATATAGGTAGTGTAATTTTCAATACTAGAGTGGATACTAGAATCATAAGTTATAAGATTATTTTTTGTTTCTGGAAGTAAGTTTTTACATTCTTTTTCAATTTTTTCCAGCTTTAAAAGAAAATCTTCTGTTAAGGGATAATTTGCAATGAGAGATGATATAAGAGAAGAATTATCTGTTTCCTTTTCCTCTGCCCTTGTTAGTTGAATATGTATCACGAAAAGAAAAAGGAGGAACAAACGTAATACGAACTTACGCATGGTTAAAAATTGTCCTTTCTTCTTCGAATTTCAGCAAAAACTTCTTCATCTGTTTCTTCTTCCATTACAAGGTTTCTTCGCAATACACTATCATCCCAGCGGAGAAAGGGATTGGTGGCTTTTTCTTGCCCTAAGGTTACTGGTAAAGTCATAGCGTTTTTTGCACGTAGCAAAAAAACTTCCTCTATTCTTTGGTGGAGTTTTTTATTATGTGGGTCAATTGTTAGTGCGAAAAGAGCGTTATTTTTTGTATATTCATGTCCACAATAAAGAAGTGTTTCATCAGGAAGTTTACGAAGTTTTTTTAAAGAATTCAGCATTTGTGCTGGTGTTCCTTCGAAAAGACGTCCACAGCCCAATGAAAAAAGTGTATCTCCAGCAAAGAGTAAATTCTTTTCAGGAAAATAGTAAGATAATGCGCCTAGAGTATGACCAGGTGTTGAAAGAGCTAAAAGAAGGTGTGAGCCAAAAGAAAAACTTTCATCAGGTTGAAGTGTTTTATCAAGATGATCAATCTTTTCTTTTTCTGCTTCTGGTCCGATAACCGTAGTGTTGTAAACTTGTTTTAATTCTGATAGGGCTTCTACATGGTCGTGATGATGATGAGTTACAAAAATAGTGTTAAGTGTCCAATTGTGGCGCTTTAAGGCGTTGTGAATCGCTTTGCCTTCAGGAGCATCTATTGCAGCTGTCATACCACTTTTTTCATCATGAAGGAGTACACCGAAATTGTTTTCTCGACAAATAAACTGTTCAATCAACATATTTTTTCTCCCGAACAGTGTTTGGCGATGAATCTATAAAATAATCGGTAGTGATGATTTTTTTAAGAATCAGATTTGTCCTCTTCTGTAAAAAGTCCTTTTGAATGTTTTATAATTATAGGCATTTGGGTAAGCATGAAAAGGACTGTTATAGGCATGACGCCAAATACTTTGAAACTTGTCCAGAAATTATCGCTAAAATTACGCCAAATTATTTCATTCAAAATGGCAAGAAAAATGAAAAAAAACGCCCAACGATAGGTAAGTTTTTGCCAACCTAAATCATCAAGTTTTAAGGTAGAATCAAGAGCATAACGTAAAAGTGGTTTTTTAAAAAACATCCCACCAAAAAGTATAAAAGCAAATAAGCTATTAATGATTGTTGGTTTCATTTTTATGAAAGTTTCATTATGAAGCCAGAGAGTTAGAAAGCCAAAAACTAAAACAAATATTCCTGAAATAAGAGGCATAATAGGAATTTGTCTTGCAAGGATCCATGATAAGCTTAGGGAAATAATAATAGCTACCATAAAAATAGCTGTTGCAGGGAAAATAGGCTTACTAAAATTTTGAAAAAATCCAATGTTTTTTATCAGCCATCCTCCCTTATAATTGGCAAAAAAGAAGGCAACCAATGGACCCATTTCCAAAAGAAACTTAAGTGTTGGTGAGAGAGAATTTTTTTTATTGTTATTCATCTTTTTTTCAGAATTATTGTGTAAATTAGGATTAGATAAAGGCTGTTTCATGCGTGTTTTCCTGCAATAGTTTCGGCAAAGTCAGAAGCAGAAAAGGGTTGAAGGTCTTCAATATCTTCTCCTATACCGATAAAATAAACGGGTAATTTATATTTTGCTGCGATAGCGACAAGAATTCCTCCTCGTGCAGTCCCATCTAGCTTTGTCATAACTAAACCATTAACACCAGCAATATCACGGAAAATGTCCACTTGGTTGAGTGCATTTTGTCCGGTTGTTGCATCAAGAGTTTGAAGGATTGTGTGGGGTGCTTGGGGGGTGTGTTTTTTTAAAACACGAATAATTTTTGCCAACTCATCCATTAATTCAGATTTATTTTGTAAACGCCCTGCTGTATCAATAATTAATACATCACTGTTTGTTTTTTTTGCTTTTTCATAAGCATCAAATGCTAAGCTGGCGGCATCTGCACCCAATTTTGTCGAAATAACAGGAGAATTGGTACGTTCACCCCAAATGTGTAGTTGCTCAATAGCAGCGGCTCGGAAAGTATCACCTGCTGCCAGCATAACTTTTAATCCCCCTTCTGTTAATTTGGCTGAAAGTTTTCCAATAGTTGTCGTTTTTCCAGTGCCATTTACACCTACCAGCAAAATAACATGAGGTTTATGGCTGAGATCAAGTTCTAATGGTATTGCAACAGGTTCCAGAACTTTTTTGACCTCATCAGCTACAATAGTATGAATATCATCTGGGGAGAGGTTTTTTCCGTAACGACTGGAAGCTAAAGTATTTGTGATGCGTGTTGCCGTCTCTACACCTATGTCAGCTTGGATAAGAATATCTTCGAGCTCTTGCAATGTATCTTCATCAAGTTTTCTTTTAACAAAGAGATCGCCAATTGATCCGCTTAGGCGTTGTGAAGAAAGGGATAGGCCTTTTTTAAGGCGCCCAAACCACGCTGTTTTTTTTTGTTCAACAGAAGGTTCAGATAAAATTTCTTCATTCTTTTTTTCACGGATGTTGTCTGTGACAATAATTTTACCAGAAAAGGGAATTTTATCAGAATGGGATTCTAGAAATGGAGATTTTTCATCATATTTTGTAAGTATTGACTCTGGATTTTTTGTTTGTTCTTCTTTTTCTGTGTTTATAGAGATTTGATTATTTTTTGTCTTTTCATTTTTGTCTTTATTTTCTTCTATTATATCGCTTTTATCAGGAATAGAAATCTGTTGTTCAATTTCTTGCTCTTGAGATTTGTTAAAAGAGAATATTTTTTTTATAAAAGATTTAGTCATAAGAATTCTCCTGCTCAAGCAGCGTTTAATTTTGGAGGGACAGCAATCAATTTATCGCCATCATGATCAACGATAAGGGCTTGAACAATTGTTCCTGCTTTTGCACCTTTAACTTGTACAAGAGTATAATCTTCTGTTCGTCCGATTTCATCTTTTTCAACGAGAATTGTTTGTAGACTGTTTTGTAAATGAGCAAGATGCTTTTTGTAAGCCATATCACCTACTTTACGCAATTTTTCAGCACGCAGCTTAATTATTTTACGGTTGATTTGTGGCATACGTGCGGCAGGTGTTCCTTCTCTTGGACTAAAGGGAAAGACATGGAGATGGGTTAAATTACAATCTTTGATTAAGGAAAGACTATTTTGAAACATCTCTTCTGTTTCTGTAGGAAAACCAGCAATTAAGTCGGCACCATAAACCATTGTAGAACGTTTGGCACGCAACTCTTGGCAAAATTGAATGGCATGTTCGCGCAGATGACGCCGTTTCATCCGTTTTAAAATCATATTATCACCTGCTTGCAAAGATAAATGCAAATAGGGCATGATTCTTGTTTCATAAGCTAAAAGATTTATGAGTTCTTCGTCTGCTTCAATAGAGTCAATAGATGAGAGGCGTAATCGGGCTAAGTCAGGGACATGATGCAAAATAGCTGAAGTTAATTTTCCTAGAGTAGCTTTTCCAGGAAGATCGTGGCCATAACTTGTAAGGTCAACACCTGTAAGGACCACTTCTTGGATACCCCCACCTATCAGCTTTTTAATTTGTTCTATGACAGCACCCATGGGAACTGAACGAGATGGTCCTCGTCCATAAGGAATAATGCAAAATGTACAGCGGTGATCGCATCCGTTTTGTACCTGTACAAAAGCGCGGGTGCGCTCTTGCATTGCACTGACCATATGTGGAGCAATTTTTTGTACTTCCATAATGTCATTGATATGCATCTTTTCAGAATGATTAATACCAAAATCAGGAAGTTGACGATAAGAATGAGCGTGAAGTTTATCTTCGTTTCCTAAAACAAGATCTACTTCTGTCATTGAGGCAAAATTTTGTGCTTCTGTTTGGGCTGCACACCCTGTTACAATGATACGCGCATGAGGATTTTCACGTCTTGCTTTGCGGATAGCTTGTTTTGCTTGTCGTACGGCTTCGGCAGTGACAGCACAGGTATTAAAGATAATAGCACCATCTTTAAGTTGATCTAGCCCTGAAGAAGTACTTTCTTTGCGAATGATTTCCGATTCGTAGCTATTAAGTCGACAACCAAAAGTTACAATTTCTATTGCCATCAGGAGTGATCCTTTTTGTAGCACCCTGTTAAAGGGCTTAAAAAACCACTAAAGTGATATTTAATTGGTCCTGTCATGATAATATGATCGTCTTCTCGGTAAAAAATATTAAGTGTTCCCTTTGGTAAATTTACATCAACATGGCGCTCTGTAAGTCCACGACGATAAGCGGCCACTGCACTTGCACAAGCAGCACTCCCACATGCTTGTGTTAATCCTGCCCCTCGCTCCCATGTACGTAAATTTAGACTTTTCTTTGACGTTATGCAAGCAATGGAAATATTGCACCGTTCGGGAAACAGGGGATCATGTTCAAGTTTTGGCCCATATTTTTCTAATGGAATATGTTGAATATCATTTTCAACAAAAAAGATAGCATGGAGATTGCCAATGGATATGAGACAAGCGTCTTTTAGGGGACCAGCCATAATTTCTACGTGATTGGTATCAACTATTTCACGTGAAACAGGCATCTCTTTTGCACTGAAATTTGGGCATCCCATATCAACAGAAATGAGATTATCGGTTTGGTATTTTCCTTCAATAATTCCAGCGGGAGTTTCTAAATGAAATTTTTCACCAAAATTGTGATCTTTAAGCCATGCGATGACACAGCGGGTACCATTGCCACAAGCTTTAGCCATTGATCCGTCGGCATTCCATATTTCTATGCGGAAGTCGGTTTTTTTCTGGGTTGGTGTGTGGATAGCCATGATTTGATCAAAATGCATTTCAGGATCTGCCGACAAAGCAAGGATTGCTTGTGGTGTAAGAGCGTATGTGCTTTCACGCATATCAACAACAATAATTTGATTTCCAAGACCGTCCATTTTGCTAAATGGCGTTTTCATGAAACTTCTCTATTTCTAATGATTACTTATAAAAAGATATATGACTGAAAATATTATAAATTTCTAGTGTTTAATAAATATAAAATTGGGTACATAAATTATTTCTTTTAAAATAAGTGATTTTAACCTGTTTTTTTTAATTTGTTAATTTATCTTTGTAACTATAACAAATATTCGCTTAATTTTTTTGTGAACTTATTTATTGTCGTGGGAGAGAGTACAGACATGGCGTTTTCAAAAGTTTCGTTTTTCGTTGCACTATCAACTGTAATGTTTTTAGGGGGATGTTCAACAACACGGTTTGATGGTAATGACGATGGTAACGCATTAGAAGTTTTTTATCCATCTCAACAAATGACAATATTAGAAGCGTCTGATCTGTCGTCTACTTCTTCGTCGATATCTGAAGATGCAAATGCTACGATGTATGAAAAAGGAGATTCTCAGAGCGATGGACGAATGGCTAGTCTCGAATTGCCAAGTAATGCCACTGATTTATTTCCTGCAAGTGTTGCTGGGGTATGGAATCTTTCTATGGGAGGAAAAGTTTGCCGGATTGCAACTCCACAAACAAAGTTTGGACAAGGGTACCGTGCTGGTCCTTTACACTGTCCAGGAATTGCTTCCCAAGTGAGATCGTGGGCTGTTAAAGGAAAAAGATTATATTTTTATAATAACTCTGGACGTGTTATCCTCGTTCTTTATTCTTCAAATGTTGATCGTTTTGAGGGACGTACACTTGATGATCATCCCGTTATTTTAAGTCGTTAAATCATTTTTGATCGTTTATGATAAACTAAACTAGACGGACAGATTCTTGAAAAGTATTTGTATTTTTCATTGAGATCAGTTTGAAAAAGGCTTTTTGGATGATTCTCGTTTCAACACGTTATAAGGAGCTTGTCGCTAAAGGAGAGGTTTGTTTTGATCCCGCTCAATTAGCTATAACAGAATATTTTGATCATTTATTAAAAAAAATTGCGGAACAAAATATCTCTCATTCTTTGCCTTGGATATTTTGCTCTTTCTTTAACAGAATATTTAAAAGGAAAAAACAAAATATTTCTTGCGTTGTAAAACAAGGAGATGAAACAGGTTTTTTTCAGGGACTGTATATTTATGGTGAAGTAGGACGGGGCAAAACCATGCTGATGGATTTGTTCTTTTCTTGTTTGCCTAAAGGTCATAAAAAGCGTGCCCATTTTAATGATTTTATGGCTGATGTGCATGAGCGTATTAATTCTTATCGTCAAGCATCTGGGTGTACAAAATTTAAACAAGATAATCCTATTTTAGCTGTTGCTGAAGATCTTGTACGAGAAGCAAAAGTACTTTGTTTTGATGAGTTTAGTGTAACGGATATTGCTGATGCTATGGTATTGGGGCGGCTTATTTCTGCTCTGTTTGATAAAGGAATTTTCTTTATTGCGACTTCAAATGTGGCGCCGGATAACCTTTATTGTAACGGTTTGAATCGTGAGCTCTTTTTGCCTTTTATTCAAGTTTTGAAAGCATATGTTCGTGTTGTTAATCTTGATGCAAAAACAGATTATCGCCTTGAAAAATCAAATCTACAACAGATGTATGTATCGCCGTTGGGGGTCCAAGCAAATGAATATATGGATCAAGCATGGGCACTTGTATTGCAAGGACATAAGGAGATGTCTGATGAGCTTTCTATAAAAGGGCGCTTTATTCCTATTCCGCGCTTTGGTGCAGGATGTGCTCGTTTTGATTATGGGGATTTATGTGCAAAGCCTTTGGCCGCGGCTGAATATTTGTTATTAGGAGAGCATTATCATACGATTTTTATTGATAATGTACCGGTCATGGATGATACATGTCGCAATGAAACAAAACGGTTTATTTTGCTTATTGATATTCTTTATGAGCGGCATATACGGTTGTTTATGTCGGCAGCCGCAGGGGTAGGGGATTTGTATAAAGGGCATGCGCAGATTACGGAAACATTTGAATTTCAAAGAACACAATCACGTCTTTTCGAAATGCAAAGCTACGATTATTTAAAACTTTGGGAAGAACATTTTCTTTTGAAGAAGAAGCATTGATTATACTTTTACCTTTACGTAAACTGTAAAAACAATAACTTTTTGAAATTAAAGAAATATAATAATTCTGTTGTATTTTTTTTAAATTCACTTTATCGATACATCGTGATAATTTTCTAATAGTTGTTTCAGCGGAGGGTTGTTGTTTCTGTAAGGAGATAAATTTGTAAATTTCATTTCTTTACTCCTTTTTATGATATTGTTTGAATATGGTTGAAGTCAAAAATATTCAGTATACGGACGCTGATGGGTGTGCGCTGAATTATCTAAAAGTTAGGAAAAAATAAAATGGCACGGAAAAAAATAGCTCTCATTGGTTCAGGTATGATTGGTGGTACTTTAGCACATATTATTGGGCTTAAAGAGCTTGCTGATGTGGTCTTATTTGATATTACAGAAGGTGTGCCACAAGGTAAGGCTCTAGATATAGCCGAATCTTCTCCCGTTGATGGTTTTGATATCAGTCTAAAAGGTGCTAATGCTTATGAAGCAATTGAAGGTGCTGATGTTGTTATTGTAACAGCAGGCGTTGCGCGAAAACCTGGTATGAGCCGTGATGAACTTTTGGGCATTAATTTAAAGGTTATGGAACAAGTTGGAGCTGGAATTAAAAAATACGCTTCTTCAGCGTTTGTTATTTGTATTACCAATCCCCTTGATGCGATGGTGTGGGCATTGCAGAAATTTTCAGGTCTCCCTACACATAAAGTGGTTGGGATGGCTGGTGTTCTTGATTCAGCGCGTTTTCGTCATTTCTTATCTGAAGAATTTAAGGTCTCTATTAAAGATGTGACAGCGTTTGTTTTAGGGGGCCACGGTGATACAATGGTTCCTCTCGTGCGTTATTCAACGGTTGGTGGTATTTCTTTGCCTGATCTTGTAAAGATGGGCTGGACAACACAGGAAAGAATTGATCAAATTATCCAGCGTACCCGTGATGGCGGTGCAGAAATTGTTGGTTTGTTAAAAACAGGTTCTGCTTATTATGCACCAGCAGCTTCTGCTGTTTCTATGGCTGAGGCTTATCTAAAGGACACTAAGCGTGTTGTGCCTGTTGCAGCTTATCTTTCAGGAGAATATGGGGTTAATGATACCTACGTTGGTGTTCCTGTTGTACTTGGTGCAGGTGGTGTTGAACGAGTCATTGAAATTGATCTTGATAAGGAAGAAAGAGGTGCTTTTGATCATTCAGTAAATGCGGTTAAAAAGCTTTGTGAAGCTTGTATTGCTCTTGTACCTAGTCTCAAGTAAATTGAACAAGGTTTAATTCATTAAAATAAGTATAGAATATTAAAACTTTAGGATTAATAAGATCCATAAAAGAAAAGGACAAATGCATGAATATCCATGAGTATCAGGCCAAACGTCTGCTTCATGAATATGGAGCACCAATTGCAAATGGTGTCGCTGTTTATTCTGTAGAGCAAGCTGAAAAATGGGCGGAAAAATTGCCCGGACCTCTCTATGTGGTTAAAAGTCAGATACACGCTGGTGGTCGTGGTAAGGGTAAGTTTAAAGAACTTGGTCCTGATGCAAAGGGTGGTGTTCGGCTTGCACAATCTGTTGAAGAAGTTGTCGCAAATGTTCAAGAAATGCTTGGAAAAACTTTGGTAACTAAACAAACTGGTCCAGAAGGTAAGCAGGTCAACCGCCTTTACATTGAGGATGGTGCCGATATTGAACGAGAGCTTTATCTTTCACTTTTGGTTGATCGTAGCGTTGGTCGAATTGCTTTTGTTGTTTCAACAGAAGGGGGAATGGATATTGAAACGGTTGCTGAAGAGACACCAGAAAAAATATTCACGCTTCCCATTGATGCTGGAGAGGGTGTTACTTCTGCTGATTGTGCAAGACTTTGTGATGCGTTGAAACTACAAAGTAGTGCGCGAGAAGATGGTGAAAAACTTTTTCCGATTCTCTATAAGGCATTTTGTGAAAAAGATATGAGCCTTTTAGAAATCAATCCGCTTATTGTGATGAAAGATGGTCATTTGCGTGTTCTTGATGCGAAAGTTTCTTTTGATAATAATGCTCTGTTTCGTCATCCAGATATTTTAGAATTGCGCGATCTTTCAGAGGAAGATCCAAAGGAAATAGAAGCATCAAAGCATGATCTTGCTTATGTTGCTCTTGAGGGTACGATTGGTTGCATGGTTAATGGTGCTGGGCTTGCTATGGCAACAATGGATATCATTAAGCTTTATGGAGCAGAGCCAGCGAATTTTTTGGATGTTGGTGGTGGAGCATCAAAAGAAAAGGTGACAGCTGCTTTTAAGATTATTACGGCCGATCCAAATGTTAAGGGCATTTTGGTTAACATTTTTGGTGGTATTATGCGTTGTGATGTCATTGCTGAAGGTGTGGTTGCTGCTGTTCGTGAGGTTGGTTTAAAAGTTCCCTTGGTTGTTCGTCTTGAAGGCACTAATGTTGAGCAGGGTAAAGCAATTATTAATGAGAGTGGTTTGAATGTTATTCCTGCTGATGATTTAGATGATGCTGCCCAAAAAATTGTTGCAGCCGTGAAGGGAGCTTAAGCTATGTCGATTCTTGTGAATAAAGAGACAAAAGTTCTAGTTCAAGGGCTTACAGGAAAAACAGGAACATTTCATACAGAACAGGCGCTTGCTTATCATGGTACGCAAATGGTTGGTGGCGTTAATCCTAAAAAGGGTGGAGAAACATGGGAAGGTTCAAAAGGTGAAACTCTTCCTATCTTTGCTAATGTTGCAGAAGCAAAAGAAAAAACAGGCGCGGATGCTTCCGTTATTTATGTTCCTCCTGTAGGGGCTGCGGCAGCTATTATAGAGGCTATTGAAGCTGAAATTCGTTTAATTATCTGTATTACGGAAGGTATTCCCGTTATGGATATGGTTAAAGTGAAGGCGCGATTAGAAAACTCAAAGTCTCGTCTTATTGGTCCTAATTGTCCCGGTATTCTTACACCAAATGAATGTAAAATTGGTATTATGCCTGGTTCTATTTTTAGAAAAGGTTCTGTTGGGGTTGTCTCGAGGTCGGGAACTTTAACTTATGAAGCCGTTTTTCAAACGAGTCAGGAAGGTCTCGGACAAACGACTGCTATAGGGATTGGTGGCGATCCTGTTAAGGGCACTGAATTTATTGATGTGTTGGAAATGTTTTTAGCGGATGATGAAACCGAGTCTATTGTTATGATTGGTGAGATTGGTGGTTCTGCTGAAGAAGAAGCAGCACAGTTTTTGCAAGATGAAGCAAGAAAAGGTCGTAAAAAGCCAGTTGTTGGCTTTATTGCTGGCCGTACGGCTCCTCCAGGACGTACAATGGGACATGCTGGTGCTGTTATTTCTGGTGGTAAAGGTGGAGCAGAAGATAAAATTGCGGCAATGGAATCAGCAGGGATTCGTGTGTCTTCTTCGCCATCACAGATAGGTAAGACTTTGATGTCAGTTTTGAAAGGCTAAAAGAAAGTTTCACCTGAATAAGAAAAGGTTCTTAGATTCAGGTGAAAAAGCTTGAGTATAAAAAGGTAAAACTTTTTTGAATGTTCGAATCACTGCTTGTTTGTAAGCATTTAAAGGTCAAAAAGAGATATAAGGAGACGGAATAAATGTTCCGGAGAAGTATATGGCAAGGCAGGACGAAATAAATAGCCTTTTTGCACAGACATCATTTCTTTATGGTGGGAATGCGGATTATATAGATCAACTTTATGCTCAATATGAAAAAGATCCTACCAGTGTTGATTCACAGTGGCGTGCTTTTTTTGAAGGACTTCATGATAATAAAGAAGATGTTCTTAAAAATGCTGAAGGAGCAACATGGCAGCGTGATCATTGGCCATTAAAAGCAGAGGGTGAATTGGTTTCTGCTCTTGATGGTGATTGGTCTTCTCTTGAAAAATATCTTGGCGATAAATTAAAGGAAAAAGCAATAACAGGTGCTGCACAAAAGGGAAAAACTTCCAGTAAACAAGATATTATTCGTGCAACACGTGATTCCGTTCATGCAATTATGATGATTCGTGCGTTTCGAGAACGGGGACATCTTCATGCGCAGCTTGACCCTCTTCAATTGGCCGAAAAACAAGAAGATTATAAGGAACTTTCTCCAGAAGCTTATGGTTTTACTCCAGCTGATTACGAGCGTCCCATTTTTATTGATAATGTTTTAGGGTTGGAATATGCAACTATTCCGCAAATGCTTGAGATTCTCAATCGTACCTATTGTTCAACAATCGGTGTGGAATATATGCATGTTTCTGATCCGGTTCAGAAAGTATGGCTTCAAGAACGCATTGAAGGGCGAGATAAAAAAAATTCTTTCACACAACAAGACAAGAAAGCTATTCTGAATAAGCTTATTCAGGCAGAGGGATTCGAACAGTTTTTAGACACTAAATATAAAGGTACAAAGCGTTTTGGACTCGATGGTGGTGAGGCGCTGATTCCCGCTCTTGAACAGATTATCAAATGTGGTAGTGCTTTGGGGGTTAGGGAAGTTATTTTAGGAATGGCACATCGTGGTCGTTTAAATGTTCTTTCACAAGTTCTTGCCAAACCGCATAGGGCTATTTTTCATGAATTCAAAGGGGGATCTTACAAGCCTGATGATGTGGAGGGATCCGGTGATGTTAAATATCATTTGGGAACTACCGCTGATCTGGACTTTGATGGTAAAAAAGTTCATTTATCACTGTTGGCCAATCCATCTCATCTTGAGATTGTTGATCCGGTTGTTATGGGAAAAGCACGTGCTAAACAAGATCAACTTATGGGACCTGCGCATACTGATTTACTCCCATTAAGTGAGCGTTCAAAAGTGATGCCATTGCTTATTCATGGTGATGCCGCTTTTGCAGGACAAGGCGTTATCCAAGAAACTTTTGGTCTTTCAGGTCTTAAAGGTTATCGTGTTGCAGGCTCACTTCATGTTATTATCAATAACCAGATTGGTTTTACAACATCTCCACGTTTTTCACGTTCTTCGCCTTATCCATCAGATGTCGCAAAAATGATTGACGCACCAATTTTCCATGTGAATGGTGATGATCCTGAGGCGGTTGTTTTTGTTGCCAAAATAGCAACAGAGTTTCGCCAAATTTTCCATAAACCAGTGGTTATTGATATGTTTTGTTATCGCCGTTATGGGCATAATGAAGGTGATGAACCTTCCTTTACGCAGCCGCTTATGTATAAAGCAATACGTAATCATAAAACAACACTTCAACTTTATAGTGACCAATTAGTAGCAGAAGGAATGGTTACTTCAGAAGAAATTGAGCAACAAAAAAAATTATGGCGCGATAAGCTTGAAGGTGAACTTGAAGCAAGTGCTTCTTATAAACCTAATAAGGCTGATTGGCTTGATGGAAGCTGGACGGGACTCAAAGCTTTTAGTAGTTCTGATGAGCAGCATTCTAGAACAACTGGTGTTGAATTAAAAACTTTAAAGGAAATTGGTCAGAAAATTGTTGAAATTCCGGCAGATTTTCACGTTCACAAAACCATTCAACGTTTTTTAAATAATCGTGCTAAAATTTTTGAAACCGGTGAGGGTGTTGACTGGGCAACTGCTGAAGCTTTAGCTTTTGGTTCACTTTGTTTGGAAGGAGCACCGGTTCGTCTTTCCGGTGAAGATGTTGAACGGGGAACTTTTTCACAACGTCATTCAGTTCTTTATGACCAAGAAAATGAGGCGCGTTATATTCCTTTGAATCATTTACAAAAGGGGCAAGCGCTTTATGACGTTGTTAATTCTATGCTTTCTGAAGAAGCTGTTCTTGGTTTTGAATATGGATATTCTCTTGCTGAACCACGAGGATTAACACTTTGGGAAGCACAATTTGGTGATTTCTCTAATGGTGCACAGGTCATTTTTGATCAATTTATTTCATCTGCAGAGCGTAAGTGGCTTCGTATGTCTGGTCTTGTGTGTTTATTGCCTCATGGTTTTGAAGGGCAAGGGCCGGAGCATTCTTCTGCACGTTTAGAACGGTTTCTTCAACTTTGTGCGGAAGATAATATGCAGGTTGCTAATTGTACAACCCCTGCAAATTATTTTCATATTTTGCGTCGACAAATTAAGCGTGATTTCCGGAAGCCATTGATTTTGATGACACCGAAATCACTTTTACGTCATAAGCGAGCTGTTTCTCTTCTCAATGAAATGGGGCCAGAAACAAGTTTCTGTCGTGTGTTGCTTGATGATGCAGAATGTCTCAAAGATTCTGTCATTAAGTTGCAAAAAGATAATAAGATTCGCCGTGTCGTTCTTTGTACTGGTAAGGTTTATTACGATCTTTATGAAGAACGTGAAAAAAGGGGTATTGATGATGTTTACCTCCTTCGTGTTGAACAGCTTTATCCTTTCCCTGCAAAAGTTTTGGTGAATGTGTTATCGCGCTTTTTGCAGGCGGAAGTTTTTTGGTGCCAAGAGGAACCAAAAAACATGGGGGCTTGGTCATTTATTGAGCCTTATTTGGAATGGGTTTTGACGCATATTAATGCGCAATATTCACGTGCTCGTTATGCAGGACGTCCCGCGAGTGCGTCACCGGCCTCTGGGTTGATGGTGAAACACCTTGAACAACTGGCTGCGTTTCTTAAAGACGCGTTAGGTTCTTAATTTATTACTACTCTGATGTATGGAAAAATATTATGACTACTGAAATTCGTGTTCCTACTTTGGGCGAATCGGTTACCGAAGCAACGGTTGGCAAATGGTTTAAAAAACTTGGCGAAGCTGTCGCTATGGATGAGCCTTTGGTTGAATTAGAAACTGATAAGGTAACTGTTGAAGTTCCTTCTCCTGTTGCTGGGAAATTATCTGAAATCATTGCAAAAGAAGGCGATACGGTTGAAGTAAATGCTCTTTTAGGAGTGGTGAAAGCTGGAGAAGCTGGTATCTCCCAATCACTTTCACCTTCTGCTACACTTGTTCCAGCGGCTTCATCTGAATCGGAGAAGCCTGCTTTGAGCAGTGCAATGCCTCCTTCTCCTTCAGCAGCAAAATTGATGGCTGAAAATAATGTTGCAAAAAGCGATATTTCAGGTTCTGGAAAACGTGGACAAATTCTTAAAGAAGATGTTCTTGGTGGATTAAAACAAAGTACAAATGCCCCTACACCCTCTTCTTCTGCGGCGAGTTCTTCGGCACCTCCTGTCCAAGAAACACGTGAAGAGCGGGTTCGTATGACGAAATTGCGTCAAACAATTGCTCGCCGTCTTAAAGATGCACAAAATGTAGCAGCAATGTTAACCACATTTAATGAGGTTGATATGTCAGCGGTGATGGATTTGCGCAAGCGTTATAAGGATCTTTTTGAAAAGAAACATGGCGTTAAGCTTGGTTTTATGGGTTTTTTTACCAAGGCTGTTTGTCATGCATTAAAAGAACTTCCTGCTGTTAATGCAGAGATTGATGGGACAGATATTGTTTATAAAAACTATGTCAATGTTGGAATTGCTGTTGGAACGGATAAAGGGCTTGTTGTTCCAGTAGTGCGAGATGCAGATCAAATGTCATTGGCAGAGATTGAAAAAGAGATTGGTCGTTTGGGACGTCTTGCGCGTGATGGAAAATTAGCCGTTTCTGATATGCAGGGCGGAACTTTTACCATTACAAATGGTGGTGTGTATGGATCGTTGATGTCAACACCGATTTTGAATGCACCACAATCTGGTATTTTGGGAATGCATGCGATTAAAGAGCGAGCAATGGTTGTTGAGGGACAAGTTGTGATTCGTCCCATGATGTATTTAGCGCTTTCTTATGATCACCGTATTGTGGATGGGCAAGAAGCTGTGACTTTCCTTGTGCGTGTTAAGGAAAGCTTAGAAGATCCGGAACGCCTTGTTCTTGATTTGTAAAATACAGTTTTCAGGATGAAAGGAGAAACGGATGTCTTATGATGTGGCTGTGATCGGAGCGGGTCCAGGTGGTTATGTAGCAGCAATAAAGGCGGCACAACTGGGACTTAAAGTAGCGATTATTGAAAAGCGTACAACATTAGGAGGAACATGTCTCAACGTTGGTTGTATTCCTTCTAAAGCGTTGTTGCATGCTTCAGAAGTGTTTTCTGAAACCCAGCATGGTTTTGAAACGCTTGGTATTTCTATTGGTAAATCTAAGCTTAACCTTGAACAAATGATGGTTCATAAGAAAGCTGTGGTAACAGCCAATACGAGTGGTGTTTCTTTTTTGATGAAAAAAAATAAAGTTGATACTTTTTTTGGGACAGCCAAAATTTTGAGTGCGGGTCATGTGGAAGTTGTTGCCAGAGATGGTAATAAACAAACAATTGAAACAAAAAATATTATTATTGCTACCGGTTCAGAGAGTTCAGGCATTCCAGGGGTGAATGTTGAAATTGATGAAAAGACTATTGTTTCTTCTACGGGAGCTCTCTCACTTGAAAAAGTACCAACGCATATGATTGTAGTAGGTGCTGGTGTCATTGGTTCAGAACTTGGATCAGTTTGGAGCCGTTTAGGTGCTAAGGTGACCATTATTGAGTATCTTAATAAAGTTTTGGGCTCAATGGATGGTGAAGTTTCACGGCAATTTCAGAAATTAATGGAAAAACAGGGGATTGAATATAAAACGGGTGCTAAGGTGACAGCTGTTACACAATCTGGCTCAACTGCTCAGGTGAGCTTTGAATCTGTCAAAGGTGGTGAATCTGAAACTTTAGAGGCTGATGTTGTGCTTATTGCTACTGGACGTTCTCCCTATACAGAGGGGCTTGGCTTACAAGAGGCTGGTGTTCAGTTAGATGAACGCGGATTTATTGCAATTGATGCTCATTGGCAGACGAATGTTCCAGGAATTTATGCAATTGGTGATGTCGTAAAAGGACCAATGTTAGCACATAAAGCAGAGGAAGAAGGCGTTGCTGTGGCAGAAATTTTGGCAGGTCAAAAAGGACATGTTAATTTTGATGTTATTCCTAGTGTTGTTTATACACAGCCGGAAATTGCGAGTGTAGGAAGGACAGAAGAAGAGCTAAAAACTGCTGGCATTGAATATAATGTTGGCAAATTTCCTTTTATGGCTAATGGTCGTGCACGTGCAATGCAAAAGAGTGATGGGTTCGTTAAAATCCTTTCTGATAAAAAAACAGATCGGGTATTAGGGGGGCATATTCTTGGATTTGGTGCTGGTGAAATGATCCATGAAATTGCAGTTTTAATGGAATTTGGTGGTTCATCAGAAGATCTGGGACGTTGTTGCCATGCACATCCTACCTTATCAGAAGCCGTGCGTGAGGCAGCTTTGGCAACATTTGCTAAACCACTTCATATTTAAAAAGCTTTTAAAAAGTACATTTTAAAAGGCACATGAGGCAGAAAATATTAGTGAAGCATACAACAACATTTTAAAACTTTAAAAAAAATATAACCAATTGTATTGAAATGTTCCATTTGTTGTATGCTTTTCGATAATTACTGTTTTAGATATCTGTTGTGCAGTTTTGATTGATTATTCTGTTGTGCACTATCGTTTAGAGCGGTGGTGTTTCGTCTATGTAAAGTTTTATATATGGGGTAGTTTTTATACAGTTATAAAATATTTAAGATAGGATTCTGAACCTATCTGCGTGCTTTGTGTTAAGAAAACATCTTTCAAAATGCTCAAATCTACTTCGCGAGGGTGTTCGTGAATGGTATAGCTGTAAAAGTTTCTCTTGAAATATATGAAATTCATTCAAACTGTTATAAGATCTATTGTGCACCATCATCTTTATGTTTAGTAAAAATACACGCTGACATTGATAATACACTTTTTCAGTTCTCAATATTGCTAAAGCTCTTTATTATTTGAGAGTTTTCATAAGAGAATTTTTATTCTGTTCTTTTATCATTTTACCTCACACGCTCGCTTTGTTTGTGATGTGCAGACAAAAGATTTTAATTGCTTCAATGTAAGAGAGTTTGTGATTAAGAGAATTTTACAGTATTCAGCGTTATGAATCAAGTTGAAAATGATGATTTATTGTTATAAATCAAAACGTTATATATGAAGAGGGAAGTCAAAAGGAATTCACCCAAAGAAATTGAATTGTTTAATGATTGGTGTAGGTTAAGGATCTTTGTCATTTAAGATGAAGAGGGGAGGAATTGAATATTCTACAAAATACCGCTCTTCTTTAAAAGAGCGGTATTTTTATATCTTTTGTTTATGACACTATCTTTTTGATGATAATGACAAGTTATACAGTGTGATTAAATTAGTTTTTTCTTCTCTGTTTTTCTTGATCATTGCTCGCTATGTCTTAAAAAGATGCTATGTCTCTTCTTTAGGATTGCTAAGAAATCGCAATGTTGCCAAAATATAACGAATAGCTAAAATTTTTTTGAAAACCATAATTACACGAGAATATTAAGTTTGTTTTCATTGGGCAGTTTTGTGATAACTTAAAAATCAAGTATATGCTTTCTACAGGTATTAAAATTGTAATTTTTTATCCTCTTGTTGTTCTCTTATAAAAGTGGGAAGGCCCATATGATCAAGATATTTAAGGAAAGGGTGGGGTGGTAATTCTTCTACATTGACCATAGTTTTAACATCCCATTCGCCTGTGGCAATAAGAAGAGCTGTTGCGGCTGCTGGTACGCCAGCTGTATAGGAAATGCCTTGTGCCCCAGTTTCATGAAAAGCTTGTTTGTGATCGGCTATATTATAGATAAAAATTTCTCTCGAGTTTCCATCTTTTTCGCCTTTAATAAGATCTCCGATACAGGTTTTTCCTGTGTAGTCTGGGGCGAGAGAGGAAGGGTCGGGTAAGACGGCCTTCACGACTTTCAAGGGCACAACTTCTTGACCTTCTGCCGTTTTAATTGGTTGTTCCGATAAGAGTCCGAGGTTTTTTAGAACCGTAAAAACAGTGATATAACGATCACTAAATCCCATCCAGAAACGGACATTCTCTACATCAAGATTTTTGGAAAGTGAATGAATTTCATCATGTCCTGTCATATAGGCTTTTTGTTTTCCCACAACGGGAAGATCCCATTCATGGCTGATTTCAAACATTTTATTGGAAGTCCATTTTTTATTTTGCCATGACCATACTTGTCCTGTAAATTCACGGAAGTTAATTTCTGGATCAAAATTTGTAGCAAACCAACGTCCATGATTTCCGGCATTAATATCAATAATATCAATATCTGTGATTTTATCAAAATAATCATCGCGCGCTAATGCTGCATAAGCATTCACTACACCTGGGTCAAAACCTGCTCCTAAAATAGCGGTTATACCAGCTTTTTCACATTCTTGACGTCGAGGCCATTCATAATTGCTATACCAAGGAGGTGTTTCACAAATTTTCAATGGGTCTTCATGAATTGCGGTATCGATATAAGCGCATTTGGTTTCAATACAAGCTGAAAGAACAGACATATTAAGAAAGGCAGAACCAACATTAATGACAATTTCGCATTTGGTCTTTTGGATGAGCTTTATAGTTTCTTCTACATTCATGGCATTGAGCGAATGGCTTTTGAGAACACCTTGCTCTTTCATTGTGTTTTTTTCTTTAATAGAAGCAATGATGGCCTCACATTTTTTGAGTGTTCGTGACGCAATATGAATTTCACCAAGAATATCATTGTTTTGAGCACATTTGTGTGCAACAACTTGTGCAACACCTCCAGCACCAATAATGAGAACATTTTTTTTCATTGTAGGTCCATCTCCCTTTTTAATACTGTTGTATGACGTTTTTTATGGTTTATCTTTATGAAAGGCTTTCCTGATAGTCGCTATAGCTGAATTGGCGTTGAAGTGTTAATGTACCATCGCACTCTTTGAGAACAATAGCAGGCATTGTAACGCCATTAAACCAGTTTTTCTTGACCATTGTATAACCTGCTGCATCCTGAAAAGACAGTCTATCGCCTATTTTAAGAGGTTTTTGAAATTGAAATGTTCCAAAAATATCGCCGGCAAGACAAGATTTTCCACAAATCATAATTTCGTGTGGACCTTGATTGGGTTCTAATTTGGCATTCTCACGATAAATTAAAAGATCAAGCATATGTGCTTCAATTGAGCTATCAACGATGGCTAGATTCTTTTCATTATACAATGTGTCAAGAACACTGACTTCTAATGTGGTGCTTTTGGTAATAGCAGCTTCTCCTGGTTCTAGAAAAAGAGTGACACCATGAGTTTTAGAAAATTGTTTTAAGCGTTTTGCGAAAGCTTCTAGAGGATAATTTTCAGCCGTAAAATGGATTCCGCCGCCAAGGCTTATCCAGTCAACAGCAGAAAAAAGTTCTGCAAATTTTTCTTCCATATACCCAAGCATTTGGTTAAAAAGATTAAAATCAGCATTTTCACAATTGTTATGGATCATCAATCCGTTGATAAGAGGCAGAACTTCTTTGATAGCGCTTTGGTTTGTTTCTCCTAAGCGGCTAAAAGGGCGAGAGGGGTTGGCAAGATCAAAATTTGATGCGCTCATTCCTGGGTTTAACCTTAAACCTCTTTGAATGGTTTTTGTTGCATCAGAAAAGCGTTGAAGCTGTTGGATGGAATTAAAGATGATTTTATCTGCATAACCACAGGCTTCATCAATTTCATCATCTGCCCAAGCCACTGAATAAGCATGGGTTTCTTTGCCAAATTTTTCTCTTCCTAAACGCAGTTCATAAAGGGATGATGATGTGGTTCCATCCATGAACTCAGACATTAAATCAAAAACACTCCATGTGGCAAAACATTTCAAAGCAAGTAAAATTTTAGCTCCGGACATTTCCCGTAAACGAGAAATTGTTTGCATGTTTTTGATGAGTTTCGATTTGTCTATAAGATAGTAGGGGGTTTTTATCATCATTTATTCATTCTTTTTTGTAGGATCTTATTACCAAGATCAACGTTTAGTACAAAGAGTAACAGAATGTCTCAAGAAAAAAGAATCTTAAGAAAAGAATCTGTTTCTGTCCAGCAAGAGAAAGGCTTTCTGTGATTACTGTTGTTTATTATGTTGAGTTTTTTGTTATGAGTATGAAAAAAAAATTATATTATGCTTTAGTTTTTGTATTTGTTAGCAGTTTTTTCATTATAACAACCACTCTTGTTAATTGGGGGCAAAATAGGAGTGATGCTAAAGCCAAACTGGTTACTCAGACCTCTCTCCAAGATAGTTCGGTGCCTTTGATTTTTACGGGGCGTAGAGAACTTAATGGTTTTAAAGGTTATCGTCATTATCGGCGTGGTTATCGTAAATACAGTGATAATTGGTGGTATCCTGAAGTGGCATTTATTACATCACCGCACTTAAGCACAAAAGGCGCATCATTAAAAGTTGTACCAGATGCTAAAAAAGTGTTTTTAACGTCTTCTTCGGAAAAATTAGAAAAAAAAGAGCCATGGATGCTTAAACAACATATTGAATCTTGCCTTGCGCGTTATCGCTCTTATAATAAAAATGATAATAGTTTTCAGCCTTTTCATGGGGGGCGTAGGCAGTGTTTATCACGCTTTTTTAAAGGGTAGAAATTAAATAAAATTTTAATTGCTTCTTGTCGTGAGCGTTATTGTTCTTACAATAAAGAGAAGAATTGTGTGGTGCGCAGTATTTTCATGCAAGCATTGTTTTTTTAAAAATTTTAAATGCTTTTAAGTTTTATTAAATCTTATTATCATTAAGTGTGGAATGGGGGTGAGAATATAAGTTTTTGTTTTGTCGATGACAAAATATTAAGGTAAAATGGAGTTTAAAGAATGACAACACGGGAAGCAATGTTGGTATTGCTCGTTTTGCTTCCCTTTGGTGGAAGTGCTGTCATTGGCTTTTTTCGTTCGACAGCAAAAAATAATGAAGCGTGGTTTGCTGGGGTTGTCGCACTTTTCTGTCTTATTTTTACAATAATGCTTTATCCGGAAGTTCGCGGAAACCACATAGTGCGTTTAGATATTTCTTGGCTTCCAGAATGGGGAAGCGATTTGATTCTCCGCATAGATGGTTTGTCGTGGCTTTTTTGCTTGCTTATTACAGGGATTGGGCTGCTTGTTGTCATTTATTCACGTTATTACATAGATCCAGCGGATTCTGTACCGCGTTTTTTTTCCTTTTTTTTGGCCTTTATGGGATCAATGATAGGAATAGTTTTATCAGGTAATCTCGTCTTTTTGGTTGTTTTCTGGGAACTTACCAGTATTTTTTCTTTTTTGCTGATCGGCTATTGGTACCATAATGCAAGTGCGCGTGAGGGTGCGCGTATGGCTCTAACGATCACAGGTTTTGGCGGCTTTGCTCTTTTTATTGGAGTTTTATTGATTGGGTATACTGTTGGCAGTTTTGATTTGGATAAGGTGCTACAGTCTGGAGATATGATCCGGTCAAGTTCTCTTTATAGTCCTATCCTTATTTGTATTTTATTGGGAGGGTTAACAAAAAGCGCGCAATTTCCCTTTCATTTTTGGCTACCTAACGCGATGGCTGCTCCAACTCCCGTATCGGCTTATTTGCATTCGGCAACAATGGTAAAAGCGGGATTGTTTTTGCTTGTTCGTTTATGGCCTGTGCTCTCTGGAACAGAATCTTGGTTTTGGCTGGTTGGCTTTTCAGGACTCTCAACTCTTCTTCTAGGTGCCTATTTTTCCATGTTTCAGCAAGACTTGAAAGGACTGCTTGCTTACTCGACTATTAGTCATCTTGGATTAATTACAACACTTTTAAGTCTTGGTAGTCCACTTGCATGTGTTGCGGCGATCTTTCATATGGCCAATCATGCTACTTTTAAAGCTTCTTTATTTATGGCTGCTGGCATTATTGATCACGAGACGGGAACACGTGATATGCGTAAACTGTCAGGGCTTTATCGTTCTATGCCTATCACAGCAACTCTTGCTTTAGTTGCGAGTGCAGCGATGGCTGGGGTTCCTTTGTTGAATGGTTTTTTATCGAAAGAGATGTTTTTTGCTGAAGCTGTTGAAACGCATATGGAATCATGGCTCGATTGGATTGCGCCTTATGTGGCAACGCTAGCTAGTCTGTTTAGTGTGACCTATTCTATACGCTTTATTCATGGCGTTTTTTTAGGACCAAAGCCTGACAATTTACCCAAGACTCCCCATGAACCACCGCATTTCATGCGTTTACCAATGGAGCTTTTGGTGTTTATTTGTTTAGCGGTTGGTATTTTTCCTAATTTAACAATAGGACCTATTTTAGATAATGCGGTCGTGTCTGTTTTAGGACCAATGACAATTCCTTATAGTTTGGCTGTTTGGCATGGGTTTAACACTCCATTAGTGATGAGCTTTGTTGCATTATTAGGGGGCGGATTGCTCTATGCTGTTGGGCATCGTTATTTTTTATCCTGTGATGATGGGGCTCCTTTTTTCCGTCACTTAAAAGGACCGCGTATTTTTGAACGCATTCTCGTAATTATTTCTTGGAAATGGGCCCGTGCGGTGGAGTCTGCTTTGTCAACACGCCGTTTGCAGATCCAATTGCATTGGATTTTTTGGGTCTGTTTTGCCTTTGTTGGTCTTTTACTTTGGTGCGATGGTTTCATTCCAGTGGGGACATTACCGCTTTTTCCACTTGATATTCCTTTTCTCGCTCTTTGGCTGGTTGGCGGATTATGTGCGCTTTTAGTTGCTTGGCGAGCAAAGTTTCATCGTCTTGCTTCACTTATGCTTTTAGGGGGAGCTGGTTTGATGACTTGTGCAACCTTTTTATGGCTTTCTGCTCCTGATTTAGCAATAACACAATTGGTTGTTGAGGTTGTTACAGTCGTTTTATTATTGCTTGGTTTACGGTGGTTGCCTAAACGTTTGCATGACTCTAGGCCAGCTGCTGTTCATTTTTGGGTTCGCTTGCGTCGTTTCCGTGATTTCATCATATCCCTTGTAGGAGGTGCTGGTGTAGCATGGCTTTCTTTTGCAGTGATGACACGTCCCCAAGGTACAACGATTTCTGATTTTTTTCTAACGCATGCTTACTCAGATGCTGGTGGTCGCAATGTTGTGAATGTGTTATTGGTTGATTTCCGTGGTTTTGATACCATGGGAGAAATTGTGGTTTTGGGTGTTGTTTCCCTTACTGTTTTTGCACTCTTACGACGTTTTCGTCCTGCGCCTGAGAGTATTGATGCGCCTTTTCAACAACGTATCCAGAAAGCCTTTGATATAGCACAGCCTAATCGAAATGTGGGAGATACAGTATTGAATTATTTAGCTGTTCCTGCTGTTATTATGGGTTGGCTCTTTCCAATTATTATCGCTTTTGCTATTTATTTATTCATGCGAGGGCATGATCTGCCAGGAGGTGGATTTGTCGGTGGTATTACTTTGGCTATAGGATTTATTTTACAATATCTTGCACGCGATATTCGGTGGGTGGAAACGCATTTGAGAGTTTTACCTTTGCGTTGGATAGGCTTTGGTTTATTATTGTCAGTCGTAACGGGGATGGGCTCTTGGTTTTTTGGATATCCTTTTTTAACATCCTTTTTTCGATATATTCATCTTCCGTTAATTGGGAAAGTTCCCATGGCATCTGCTTTTTTGTTTGATTTTGGTGTGCTTTCTCTTGTGTTAGGAGCAACTGTTCTCATTTTAATTGCACTTGCACACCAGTCAATTAGGAGTTACCGAATCGGTAAGAAACCTATTTTAAAAGAGAAGGAAAATTAATGGAAATTGTTCTTTCTTTGGGTATCGGTGTTTTTGTCGGATCAGGTATTTGGCTTGTTTTGCGTCCACGTACTTTTCAAGTCATTCTTGGTTTGTCCTTGATCTCCTATGGTGTTAATCTTTTTATATTTTCAATGAGTAGACCGCGTAGTAATGCTGCTCCAATTGTTGATCCTACCACTGTTATTAATCCAGCTAATTATGTCGATCCTCTTCCACAAGCCTTGGTTTTAACTGCGATTGTGATTGGTTTTGCAACAACAGCTTTATTTTTAGTTATCTTGTTGGTTTCACGTGGTTTAACGGGTTCTGATCACGTTGATGGACGTGAGGTGCAATAATGGAAATAGGAGTGCATCATCTCCTTATTTTGCCTATTCTTTTGCCGTTAATCACTGGAGCACTTCTTCTTTTTTATGATGAACGTCGTGCAAGACTTAAATCATTCATCAGTCTTTCTTCTGCGGGACTGTTGGTCGTTACTGCCATTTTATTGATTATACGTACTCTTGAAATAGCACCGGCTTGCGATGTTTATCGACTTGGTAATTGGCCGTCTTCTTTTGGAATTGTTTTAGTCCTTGATCGCTTAAGCGCTATGATGCTTTTACTTTCCAGCTTGTTGGTGACTAGCGTGTTGGTTTTTGCGCGGGCTCATTGGTATAAAGCTGGTTCTCATTTTCAGTCACTAATGCAATTTTTTATGGTGGGGATAAATGGTGCTTTTTTGACTGGCGATTTATTTAATTTATTTGTGTTTTTTGAAGTTATGTTAACGGCTTCCTATGGGCTTGCTTTGCATGGTTCTGGTCAGACACGCGTGCGTGCAGGGTTGCATTATGTTGTGGTTAATCTTGTTGCTTCATTATTTTTTTTAGTTGGTATAGCGCTCATTTATGGAGTCGTTGGTACTCTTAATATGGCCGATTTGGCTGTTAAAATAAAATATATATCTTCTACAGATATTGTTTTGTTCGAAATAGGTGTTGCACTTTTAGGTATTGCTTTTTTGCTTAAAGCGGGTATGTGGCCGCTTAATTTTTGGTTGGTGCCAACTTACAGTGCAGCAGCAGCGCCTGTTGGAGCTTCTTTTGCACTTTTGAGCAAGGTTGGTATTTATATTATTTTACGTTTAACGTTGCTATGGTTTGGTCCTGAAAGTGAATATTTTAACCATTTTGGTCATACGGTTTTGTTTTATGGTGGGCTTGCCACTATGATTATTGGTTTTATTGGAGTATTGGCGAGCCAAGTTTTGGTGCGTTTGGCAGCTTATAGCGTTCTTGTCTCTTCTGGCACATTGTTGGCTGCGATCGGGATAGGCAATGCAGCACTGACAGCAGGCGCACTTTTTTATATTGTTTCTTCAACTTTAGCACTGGGAGCTTTTTTTCTTTTGGTAGAGTTGGTAGAACGCTGTCAAGATGTGGCTGCTAATGTTCTTGCTGTCACAATGGAGGTGTATGGTGACGATGAAGAGGAGGAAGAAGATGAAGTTGGCATCTATTTTCCAGTAACCTTGGCAATTCTTGGAGCTTGTTTTGGTATCTGTGCCATTTTGATTATTGGATTGCCACCTTTTTCTGGTTTTGTTGCTAAATTTATGATGTTCATGGCAATTTTAAACCACAGTAGAGAGGATTTTTCTGCTTCTCTTCCGGTTTACCAAGATTGGCTTTTTGTAGTTTTTGTCACTCTCTCTGGTTTTGCGGCTTTGATTGCATTGACACGAACGGGTATCCGAACTTTTTGGGTTTCTCTTGAAGGGCGTATTCCTCGTGTGCAAGTGATAGAATTTGCGCCTATTGCCGTTCTCCTTGCTTTGTGTTTTCTTATAACAATTGTAGCCAGTCCTGTTAGTCATTATATGTCTGAAACTGCTAAGACTTTGTATGAACCTCAAAACTATATTGGGAGCGTTTTAACGGATTTTTCTCTCGAAAATAGGGAGATAAGTAAATGAATTGTTTTTGTCCTTCCCCTTTTTTCAGTGGTGTCATTGTCCTTATGTGGCTTATTTTAAATGGTTTTAGTTTAGGGCAATTGCTTTTAGGGATTTTAACCGCTTTGTTTTGTGGTTGGATGATACGGCTTCTGGAGCCGGAGAAGGTTGTTATTAAAAGCTGGAGTGCGGTTTTTCGTCTCGTTTTTCGAGTATTTATAGATTCTATATTCTCAAATGTTTCGGTGGCTTGGTTTGTTTTAACAAAAAGGTCTCGAGTGCAGAAATCTGGTTTTATTGTAGTACCTCTTCTGCTTCATAATCGCACTGCTTTGGCTATTTTAGCATGCATCCTTTCGGCAACCCCTGGAACTGCTTGGGTTGCCTATAATAGTAAAAAGGGTGAACTTTTGCTTCATGTCTTAAATTTAAAAAATGGATATGATTACAAACAGTTGATCAAACAACGGTATGAGCAATTGCTTTTGGAGATTTTTTTATGAGTATGGTGATTCTTTATTGGGGGCTTTTCTTTTCACAGTTTTTTTTAAGTTTAGCGGTGATTTTCGCGCTGTTTCGGTTGATTCGTGGTCCACGGGCGCAGGATAGAATTGTTGGTTTGGATGCCCTTTATATAACCACTATTCTTTTGTTTCTTACATTCGATATTCGTTCAGGAACAACCACTTATTTTGTCGCAGCTCTCATTATTGGATTGTTGGGATCTGTCTCAAGCATCGCTTTGGCCAAATTTCTTATGCGGGGGGAGATTATTGAATGAAAGATGATATATCGCTTGTGGTTGCTATTGCTATCACAGTTTTCTTAATATTAGGGTCTGGATTGACATTGATCGCAACGATAGGTTTGGTGCGTTTTTCCAATTTTTATAAGCGTTTGCATATGCTTTCAGTATGTACGAGTTGGGGCGTTGGTAGTATTCTTATTTCTTCATTTCTTTATTCAATATTTGTGGACCATTATTTTGTTTTTCATGAAGTGTTGCTGATGTTTTTTTTGTTTTTAACAGCACCGGTAGCTTCTATGTTGCTTTCACATACAGCAGCTTATCGACATCATTCAGAAAAACAATCAGAAAAACCGCTGGCTCTTTTATTACACCAAACGGAGGAAAAGCTACCCACATCAGAAGGAACATCACGAGATGAGAGCCAGCGCGGTTCTTGAAATGTAAGAATCTTCCTTATTCTGTGCTTTTTTCTTCTACACAGTGGATGGGCTTTTCTTCTTTTGGATCATTAATAAGATCGTAAAATATGGCTTCATTTTTAGTTATCCACCAAATGTATTGTCCACCCACATATTTTCCTCCAGAAGCGGCAATTACATTAGAACCAACGATGCGCTTACCGTTCCATTTTAAATCAACAAGCGCAATATTGCCAGCATTATAATAAGTTGCTTCAACATACTCTTTGCTTGTTCCCATATCGCATTGATAGGAGACGGTCTCTGTTGTTGGTTCTGGATCATCTGGTACTTCAATGACTAAAGAACTTGCTAATGCATTAATTGAACCGAGGAGGAGCACACTTAAAGTAATGAAAAATTGTTTAGTAAAAGAAATTTTTTTCATAATATTTCCCGTGTTATTTAAAATAATAATGTTGACTCATCTTTACAGAGGATAGGTTTTTTTTCTTCTGGATCCTGAGCAAGGTCATAAAGCGTGACTTCTTTGTTCTTCTCCCACCAGATATACTGAGCTCCTGCAAATTTTGCTCCTGTTGCCGCGATGACATTAGCAGCAATGACACGGTCACCGTTCCATTTGAAATCAACCAACGAAATATTATCAGCATTAAGATAGACTGCCTCAATGCGCTCTTTACCTGCTCCAGTTTCACACTGATAGGTAATGGTCTCTGTTTTGGGCTCTGGATTGTCTGGTACTTCAATGATTAAAGAACCAGCTAAGCTATTGTTTGAGCTGAAGAGTGATAAACTTAAAGCGGTGAAAAATCCTAAAATGTGCAAAGTTTTTTTCATGATGCTTCCCTATATTCCTAATATTGTGCACAAAGAATAATTTGACTGATACGATGGTGTCTACGGCAGGATTCGAACCTGCGACCCCAGGATTCATACCACTTCGATTTTCACCGCCAGCCTTATCGGCTGTTTGTGGTCTGGACTGTCTCTTCACCTTGAAGCTTTTGCTCTTTAGGTGCTGCCCGTTCAGCCTCTACACCTTTCTCTCATTTGAAAAGAGACTTGGCTCGGGATTGGCATATAGTCGCCCATGAAGCTTTCCCCGAATTTGAGCAGATTCACTTTGAGGATTTCTCCTCAAAGTGCCCAATTTCTTTAGGAATCCTGTGCTCTATCCTACTGAGCTACGCAGACATCATCATATTTAATCTTTAATAGAAGTATAAAAACGAATCAATTATATTCAATATGAATTAACGAATTTCTGTTAATTTTTGTTCCAAAAAGGATAAAACTGCATCTGGTGAAACATTTTTTGCAATAAATGATTGGCCAAGTCCGCGTGTTAATATGAAAGTCAAATTGTTTTGCGAAACTTTTTTATCTTGGGCAATGAGAGTCATTAAAGTTTCAGCATCTGGTAGAGACCCTGGGATATCCTTTAATTGTGTAGGCAATCCTATAGATTTGAAGTGCGCTTCAATGCGTTGTGTAAGCGTGGGGCTTATTAAATTTAATTGAGCAGAGAATTGATGAGCTAGAATTATCCCAATTGCTACACTTTCGCCATGGATTAAACGGTTGGAGTCATAAGCGGTTGCTGTTTCAAGCATGTGTCCAAATGTATGGCCGAGATTTAAGAGTGCGCGCTCTCCCGTTTCGTACTCATCACGTGCTACAATGGCAGCTTTAAATTGGCATGAGCGAACAATGGCCTCTGTTCGCATAGGGCCATTAGAGAAAATTTTCTGCCCATTTTTTTCAAGCCACTCAAAAAAGTCAGGTTGGTTAATGAGACCGTATTTTACTATTTCTGCGTAGCCAGCGCGAAATTCACGCGGTGGCAGGGTATCAAGAAGACACGTGTCAGCAATAACGCATTGTGGTTGATAAAAGGCACCAATAAGATTTTTGCCATATTGGCTATTGATTCCCGTTTTTCCACCAACAGAAGAATCAATTTGTGCAAGAAGCGTTGTGGGCATTTGAATGAAGTTCATGCCACGGCGGATTATACTTGCCGCAAATCCTGCTAGATCACCAATGACACCACCGCCAAAAGCAATAACACAGTCGCCTCTTTCTAAGCGTGCAGCAAGAATTTGATCGATAACAACTTGCAGGGTTGAAAATGATTTTGATTGTTCTCCCGCTTCTACAATAATAGGGACAGTATGAATTTTATTTTTTGTTAATTCTGCTTGCAATATCTCCAAATGAAGGGAAGCAACATTTGTATCTGTAACAAGTGCCAAGCGCGTTTGATGAGGATCTTTTTTATTAAGAGCATGTTTAATTTGTGAAGTAGCTTGTGTAATCAGACCCGGACCAATGATGATATCGTAACAGTGTTTGTCCAGTTTAACAGTGACGGTTTTGGTTTGCATGCTGGTTATCCCTATTGTTAATTTCTGTGTATAGGTAGTGCTGTACGGATCGTATAACATTTTGTGCTACGGTATGACGGCTTTCTTTATGACTGTTAATTGTTAAGTTTGCCTTTGCATAGATAGGATAACGCTGTTCCATGAGTTTTTGCATGGTTTCTTTAGGATTGGCTGTTTGAAGCAGGGGACGTGTTGGGTGCTTTGAGACACGTTGCATGAGGATATCAAGATCGACTTTTAGCCATATGGATATACCATTTTTGTGAATGGCTTTTCGGATATTTTCATTTATGTAGGCACCACCACCTGTTGCTAAAACAAGGGGACTTTTTTTCATGAGGTTTAGAATAACACGCTGTTCAAGAGCACGAAATTCGGATTCACCATAAATTTCAAAGAGTTCCGTGATTGTCATTTGTGCAGCTTTTTCAATTTCTTGGTCAGAATCATAAAAAGGTAAACGAAGCATGGTGGCGACGCGTTTTCCGATCACTGATTTGCCTGCCCCCATAAGACCAACAAGGACAAGTGCTCTTTTATCAAGGGACGATAAGAGCTGATTCTTTATTTGTGTTATGGGGACGCGTTTTTGTCGATTGCTTTTCATAACTTTATTTCGGCATTTATCCATCTTAAAGTCAATTCCTGTTAATCTTTGTGAGGCATAATACGAGATAGAATATTTTTGGGTAGGTTATTGTCTTATGCCAACATTGACTAGATTTTTGATGATTCTTTTCATTTTGCTTTCTGTTCTTTTCATTATAATGGGTGCTCTTGTGGTTTGGGTTGAACCAGTAACTGTGGATATGTACATTGATGTTCCCTTGGATTCATGGAATCTTTCTACGGAAGCGAATCAATGAAATGAAAAGTGGTGCTGTGATAGATCATTTTCTTGAGATGATGAGTGCGGAGAGAGGGGCTTCGTCTCATACGCTTGCGGCTTATCAGCATGATTTGCAGTGGGCACAAGACGAATTGTCTTCACACTCTGTTTCGCTTTTTTCAGCACAAAAAGAAGATTTAATTACTCTTTTGTCACTTATGCATACTTTTGGTTTTGCGGCATCGTCGCAAGCGCGCCGTTTATCAACTTTGCGTCAGTTTTATCAATTCCTTTATGCTGAAGGGTTGAGAGCAGATGATCCCTCTCATGATATTGATGCACCTCGTCAGAGGCGTCCTTTGCCCAAAATCATGAGTGAAGATGCAGTGATAAAATTGCTTGATTTTGCGGAGTTAGAAGTCAATCAAGCAGACTATGGGTCCAAAGGTTATTTCCGTGCACTGCGTCTTCAGCTATTGATTGAAATGCTTTATGCAACAGGGTTACGTATTAGTGAGTTGGTGAGTCTGCCGGTTCAGTCTGTTCGAAGGAATGAATACAGCGTTTTGGTTCGTGGTAAGGGCAAAAAAGAACGAATGGTGCTGTTATCAAAAAAAGCATGCCAAGTTCTTTCACAGTGGTTAAATTTGCGTGATCAGGGAAAGGACGCTACGAGTTCTTATCTTTTTCCTGCGCATTCCGAGACAGGATATATTGCTCGTCAAGTCGTTGCACGAGAGTTGAAAAATCTCGCTAGAAGAGCAGGGATAGGAAGTGATAGCTTTTCTCCCCATGTGTTGCGTCATGCTTTTGCTAGTCATCTTTTGCAAAATGGTGCTGATTTGCGTGCCGTTCAACATTTGTTAGGTCATTCTGATATTGCTACCACTCAGATTTATACCCATGTGTTGGAAGAGGGACTTTATCGTTTAGTCAATGAGCATCATCCACTTGCCGATGAGCAAAAGGCTCGTTAAAGAAAAGGTGATGTTTTTGAAAAAGACTTTATAAAGCAAATTATAAGTGTATAAGTGACACTGAATGAGTTGACACAAATGTATAATTATCTTGATTTTGAAAAACCAGTTGCTGATCTTGATGGGAAAATTCTTGAATTAAAAAAAATTTCTCAGGAAAAAGGCAGTCTTGATATGAGTGACGAGATTGCTCGTCTTGAAACGCGTTCCCAAACAGCGTTGCGCGATATTTATAAAAAATTATCGCCGTGGCAAAAAACACAAGTCGCTCGTCATCCGGATCGTCCCCATTTTATGGACTATTCTAAACGCCTATTGAGTGACGTTACGCCTTTGGCCGGAGATCGAAAGTTTGCTGAAGATGAGGCTATTCAAGCGGGGTTTGCACGCTTTAAAGGTGAGGCCGTTGCTTATATTGGTCAAGAGAAAGGTCACGATACGCAAACACGTTTGCGCTATAATTTTGGTTCTGCGCGTCCAGAAGGCTATCGTAAAGCTGTACGTATTATGGAAATGGCTGACCGCTTTGGTTTGCCACTCCTCACTTTTATTGATACAGCAGGTGCTTATCCTGGGGTAAGCGCTGAAGAACGTGGGCAAGCGGAAGCAATTGCTCAATCAACAGCTACAACTTTGCGTTTGAAAGTTCCTGTGGTTTCTGTTGTTATTGGAGAAGGCGGTTCTGGAGGGGCGATAGCAATCGCGGCTGCCAACAAAGTTTATATGTTGGAGCACGCAATTTACTCTGTTATTTCACCAGAAGGAGCAGCTTCTATCTTATGGCGTGATCCAGCTCGTGCAAAAGATGCTGCAATGAATATGCGTATTACCGCTCAAGATTTGTATCGCTTAAAGATTATTGATGGCATTATTTCGGAACCTTTAGGGGGAGCGCATCGTGGCAAAGAGATTGTCATTGATGCAACGGGTGATGTTATTTCAGAGGCTTTAAAAGCTATGGCTGGAAAAGATGGTCAAGTGCTTAAACAAGAGCGAAGGGAAAAATACCTTCAAATTGGTCGATCTCTAACATAGGTTATTTTTTGTGAGGGGTGTTGGATTGGAGTTTTATTCGATGACATTTAGCAGATTCCTTGCTGTGTGTGTGTTGTTTGTAATGGGACTATTGACAGCATGTGAAGGAAGATTACCAGCCTCTATTCGCGCTAAAGTTGAGCAGCCGTTGCCGCAAGAAATCAAAAATAGAATGGTTCTGTATGATATAGATCCCTATGCACCGATTATGATGCGGTTTTTTAAGGAAGAAAATCTTGCTGAAGTTTGGAAGCAATCTCGTTCAGGACCTTTTATCTTGGTTGCTCGCTATGGCATTTGCAAATGGTCTGGTAAGCTTGGACCTAAATATAAAGAAGGGGATCTTCAGACACCAGAGGGTTTTTATACTATTAGCGCAAACCAAATGAATCCTTATTCAAAATATTATCTCTCTTTTAATATAGGATTTCCTAACCTTTATGATCAGGAAAATGGTCGCACAGGAAGCAATCTTATGGTGCATGGTTCTTGCTTTTCCGCAGGTTGTTATTCTATGAGTGATAAGAACATGGCTCAGATTTATGCGTTTGCACGGGATGCTTTTAAAGGAGGACAAAGAGAGTTTCAGTTGCAGGCTTTTCCTTTCCGCATGACCGAGGATAATATGTCACGTCATAGCAAGAATCCTCATTATCAATTCTGGGTTATGCTTAAGAAAGGTTATGATTTTTTTGAAAAAAATCGTCAACCTCCAACTGTTGAGGTTTATGAAAAACGTTACGTTTTTAATCGCGATATTGATAAAAATTCAGTTTCTCTAATGCAGTAAGTGTTATTGTATCTTACAGCACCGTAAACACTATCACTTAATAATGGCGATACAGGATATGCAAAAACTTTGCACACAAGGTGTTTAAGTGAGTGGTCAATAGTCTTAAAGTGCAGAGTTTTTTCATAGAGCCTTAATGTAAGTAAATCATATGAAGTGGGAAGCCAAGAGGAATTTTCTCAAAGAAGTTGGATTGTTTGCACATAGGCACTGGTGTCAATCTTCGTTTTTAGTGAAGAGTAAGTTAACATAAAATGCACCTCTCTTTTTATTTCTTTCAAAGAGTTTTATTCTTTTATGCTGTAAAATATTGTCTTGTCGTGCTGTTATATAAGACACATTCACATATTTTAAAATGCGATATTGCCTCTGTCTGATTTTGGTTTTTTTCTTAACAGGGATTTTGATTTCAATTAGCTTGAATAAATATAGAGTTGAGCAGAATATTTTAGAACCAAGAATTTGGTCAATCTGTCTGTGAAATGAATCACATGAAGTGGTTTGCAGATGAAGCGCATTTAGAGAGAAAACAATCTGTTTGCAGATTGATGGATATTAAATTTTTTATCATAACAATTTTATTTATAATGATAATTTAGTGTTATTCAAGTTAAATTAGAACCCTGAATACCATAAGATTCTCTCATTTCAAAGCCGTTCCATGTTGAATAAATTAAAACCATTTTCTTGCACGTTACAAGCGGGGATAACCGCGTGGGTGAAACTGTGCAAGAAAGACTAAAATGCTTTTTACAAACCGTCTCAAGTACCAAGGGCTTGTTTCAACATTGGGAATTAGCAAAGTGTGTAATGGTGCCGGTTTGCTTCTTTAAAAGCATAAAGATGGTGGTGCCAATGAATTTAATATTATATCATTGAAGGGGAGAAAAAATTAAAATTTTATTCCTGGAATGACCAGAGGATTTTCTAAGAGAGCTGTTTTGTCTGCAGTATCTATTGCTGGTTTATTAAAAAAAGCATTGAGGAGCTTTTGTATTGCGTCTTTTTCAACACCATCGGCAATGATGACAAAACGTGTTTGTTTTATTCCTTTTGGCCATGCCGGCAATCTTATGGGAGGATGAAAAAATGTTTGTACGCCATGTAATACAAGTGGGCGATAAGGGTCATCACGCAATGCGATAATTGCTTTAATACGTAATAATTTTGTACCATAACGCTCTTGTAGGAGATCTAAAAAAGCTTCAATTGTGGCGTAATCAACAGGACCCTCACAGTTTAGTGAAAAGGTACGAATGGTTTTATGGGGGGTATGATCATGTGGGGTAGTCGTAAGATTTTGTTTAAGTTTTGTATTTTCTACTTTTTCATCCCATAATGTGTTATTTATTAATAGATTTGAACAGAAATCTTTAGAATGGGCGTCAATGATTTGTGCTGTAGGATTCATTGTTTTAAGTGTGCTAAGGAGTGCATCTGAAAGCGTTTGTGGGTCTCTAAGATCTGTTTTGGTGAGAATGATTTTATCAGCAAATATTAATTGTTTATATATTTCAGGATAGCGCTTACATATGGAAAGTGGACTTAATGTATCAAATGTTGCAAGAACAGCATTTATGGACAATGTTTGAATAAACAATGGGTGGCTTAAAAGTATTTGTAAAATAGGGGCGGGATCAGCCATCCCTGTGGTTTCAATGATAATATGATGGAGTTGTTTGATCTGTCCTGTCTGAACGCGATTTATTAAATCAATTAATGTGTCGATGAGATCACTGCGTAAATTACAGCATAAGCAACCATTGGCAAGCTCAATAATTCCTTCTGTCGTTTTTTCAACCAGAAGGTGGTCAATACTGATTTCGCCGAATTCATTGATGATAACAGCACATTCTGTTAGAAGAGGGTCTTGTAGCATACGGTTGAGCAAAGTTGTTTTGCCAGAGCCTAAAAAACCCGTAATAAGCGTGAGAGGGATGCGCTTTATTTTCATGTTAATCATCAATCATAGTTTTGTTTTTAAAAAATATATCTCAGTATGTCTAAGCAATTTATAATGATGTCCGTGAGGGATATAATGGTTAATCCCCCATGAAATCCATTGTACCACTATCTTTACGCTTATAAAGGTAGGTGCACGTGGGTATATTATACACTTTTAGCGTCAATGTTATGATAATTCTTGGTTCTTGAAAGGACTTTTATTCCTTGTTTTAATTATTTTATCTACATGTTCATCCACCTTGTGGCGCGCAAGAGACTGGTTTTATTGATTCAACAAATACAGATTTGAAATGAGAGAATCTTACAATACTTGTGGTTTTGACATAAGGTACAAAATAATTAATTATGATTATAAATCAAAGTATTATAATTAATTGTAGATTATGATTTATGGCTTTTTATAGAATGGTTTGCGTGCCTTTTATACGGAATATAGGGTTTTCTTAGTGGTTTTACTGTCATTTTAGGTGTTTGTGGCGTACGAATGAGGTGTACTGATAAAGGATGAGAAAAAGAAGGTGGAGCAGTGATAAAAGGTGAGGTGAGAATAATATTTCCTTGATCATCATATGAATTTGCATGCATTTTTATGGCTTCAGGTGTGCATGTTTGTTGTCTCATATTGTTGGCTTGTGTTATGTTGCTCCCATAAGGTTTTAATGTTGCTAGTGTTAATTGGGGGCTTCCTTGGTGCAAAAATCCTATTTCAAGAAGTTGTGCAGCTTTTTCTTCTCTTTCACTTATGTTGTTAGCACCTAGAATGACAGCAATAATTGTACGTTTATTGCGGGTGGCTGAGGCAACAAGATTAAAACCAGAGGCACAAATAAAGCCTGTTTTCATACCGTCTATCCCATAAAAACGGCCAATGAGGTTGTTTGAGTTATGTTGGATTTTTCGATTATTACCAAAATCAATGGCTGGAATAGAAAAATAATGAGCATATTGTGGAAATTCTCGACGTATTTGAACGGCTAAAAGAGCAATATCGCGTGCCGTGGAGTAGTTTTGAGGATCTGGTAAACCACTTGCGTTCGCAAAATGGGTGCCAAACATGCCTAAACGTTTAGCTTCGCTATTCATTTTACGTACAAAATCTTTCTGTGAACCCGCAACAGCTTCACTCATGGCAATGGCTAAATCATTGGTAGATTTAACCATGGTGATACTTAAGGCTGTATCAAGTGTGAGTACAGAACCAGCTTTATAGCCTGAACGATATGAGGGAGCTTTTGCGGCGTATTCGCTGATGGTGATATGTTTGTTTGGTGAAACTTCCCCTCGGCTCATGGCACGAAAAATAACATAAGCGGTCATTAATTTTGTCAAGGAAGCAGGATACCAACGCTCAAAAGCTTGATTATGTTTTAAGATACGCCTCGTTGTAACATCAACAGAAATAAAAGGCTGCGCTAGAGCAACAGCGCTGGATAAACTCAAAATCACAGAAAAAAATAAATTATAGAAGAGACGTCGCATTAATTTAAATCTAGTTCCCTCTTATTCGTTATTTAGAATTGTTTTAATGTAGCACACAAAGCATTTAAGTCTAGGATAGGAAGGAAAGATGGTTAATTGCTGTATCCGTTGTGTCTGTGGGATAAAAACCAATTCTCATTTTTATTTTCCCCTTGAATTTGGTTTGATGACTTAAGTATCTCAAGAAATACTTTTTAAATAATGAAGATTGTACAAGATTTCAGGTTCTTGGAGGGATTGAATTTCTCAGAAAGGAATGAATCTGCATAATCATGCATTTTTCTTGCTCTCCTGTTAGGATAGCCCTTGGCACTTGAGACGGTTCGTAAAAAGCATTTTAATCTTTTCTTGTATCGTTTTATTCACACAGATATCCCCGCTTGTAATGTGTAAGAAAATGATTCTAATTGATTCAACCTAGAATAGATTTGAAATGAGAAAATCTTACGGTGTTCAGGGTTCTCATTCAAGTTGAATAACGCTAAAACATCGTTATAAATCAATGAGATGTATGTTATTTAAATGATTTTAAAGAGAGGAAGAATTCTTTTTCAAAAAAATTTACACATTGATCATTTCTTATCATGTACAAGTGTTTTACAATTTTAAATTAGAAAGTTTGAAGTATCTTTCTTATATTTTTGTTCCCTATACTCCGCTCAATATACAAAGTTATGCATTATTCTTATCAATCAGTGCATTGTTTCATGTTGATTTAGTTTTTGAAGTTTCTGAACAGCGTATGGTGGCATAGGAGGAGGGGTAGGGTCTTGAGCTGCTAAGAGAAGCAGTTCATCACACGCTTTTTCAGTTTTTTGGACAAGTTGATCTAGAAAATCACGTTTGCTTAAACCAGCCTCTATCGGGGGAAGAATACGGACACGAATTGTTCCGGGATAGCGGCGAAAATTATTGCGTGGCCAATATAAACCCGCATTATGTGCAATAGGAACAACTTGAAGTCCTAATTCATTATAGAGCGCGACAATTCCTGACTTATAATCTGGTTCTTGACCGGGTTGTCGGCGTGTTCCTTCGGGAAAAATCAAGATTTGGCGCCCTTGTTTTACTTTCTCTTTTGCTTTTTGTATAATCATTTTTAAGGCTTTGATGGGTGTTGTGCGGTTAATGGGGATAATTTGCGTTTTTGCCATATACCAGCCAAACAATGGAATCCACATCAATTCACGTTTTAAAATGAGAGTGGGATCATCAAAATAAGGAACAAGACTGAAAGTTTCCCAAGCCGATTGATGCTTTGGAGCAATGATATAGGGTCCTTTGGGAAGATTTTCTAAACCTTCAATCTCATAACTTGTGCCTGCGATGTATTTTTGCAAAAAGAGTGTAACGCGCGCCCATGTTTTAGGAACAATCCATGCCTTTTTGCGGGGCATTAAAAAATAAACGGGAGCGTAAAGAATCATTTGTATGAAAGTTGATGTATAAAAAGCGAACGTAAAAAGAATAGAACGAAGGATAAGCACTACATTTTCCATTTTATATCTATAAGAAGACTTCGTATATAATATAATTCACGTGAGAAAACATCTTCTTTATATTTTTTCAAGCATCTATTTTTCGGTAACTCATTTTCCGATATTTAAAAACAGAAGGAAAGAGGTTGATGGAATTACAAAAAGATAAACTTTTTATTCCACGGATTTTATCTATTGCGGGAACAGATCCTTCTGGTGGCGCTGGAATGCAGGCGGATTTGAAGGTTTTTTCAGCTATGAAAACTTATGGTATGAGTGTGGTTACAGCTGTTGTTGCACAAAATACTCAGGGTGTGCGTTCTTTTCAGGCATTAGATGCTTCTTTTGTTGCAGATCAAATTGATTCTGTTTTTGAGGATATTCATGTTGATGCCGTTAAAATTGGTATGGTTGCAAATGCTCAGATTGCACAGGTTATTGCAGAACGTCTTGCTTATCATAAAGCGCGTTTCATTGTTTTTGATCCGGTTATGGTTGCAAAAAGTGGTGATGTTCTTTTAAAGTCTGATGCAATTGAAATTATGCGTGATGTTCTTGTGCCGATGTCAACTTTGATCACGCCAAATTTGCCTGAAGCTGCATTGTTATTGGGATGTGAAGTGCAATGGTCTTTAGAGACTATGTATCAATATGCTCCACGACTCTTGGCGCTAGGGTGTCATGCAGTTTTGTTAAAAGGGGGACATTTGAATACGCTGACCAAAAATAGTACAGAAAATTACGATTGTTCTAGTCCAGATCTTTATTGTGATTGTGAAAACCTTGTTATACTTGAAGCCTCTCGTCTTTCAACCACTCATGATCATGGGACAGGGTGTACCATTTCTGCTGCCATTGCAGCTCTGTTACCTACCCAACCTTTGGATTGCGCTGTTAAACAAGCAAAAGATTATTTGCATGGCGCTTTAACTGCCTCAGATGCTTTAAAAGTAGGGAAAGGGCGAGGGCCGCTTCATCATTTTTATGCATTATGGAAAGATTAATACAACGGTTGATAGTGAAAAATCTTCACTCTATGAATTTGTTTCGTCATTATATGATGTTTTGGACTTATGACTGATAAATGTTAGCGTATTGTAGCTTAACAGTTATTTTGTATTAAGAAGGATAAGAAAAAATGTTATAATTTGCTTCTTTTATATATTTTTTACGATTAATCTATCCTGTTTTAGAGGCAATTTTGAGTATAAAAAAGAGAGCAAGGAATTGTAAAATCAGGATTTGATAGCAAAAAGAGTAGAGGGAAAGACCTTTTACAAGGCGATATTAAAGCTAGCGGATCCACTATATTCGCTGTTTCTTATATTGGTGGCAAAACAGCCATTCAACCCATCGTGCAATTTGCGGGGGCTTCTCCTGTAAATTCATCTGCGAGAGAGCAAAGAGACAAAGACCGTTCCCCCATCACACACAATCAAAACGTCACAGTGCATGTTAATGGGGCGCGTGAACCCATGGCCACTGGTCGTGCGGTTGCCCATGCCATTCAACGGGCACGTGCCAATGCGCTGCATGGGGGAACAGAATGAGGGGAGGGAGCCTATGAGAGATCCTTTGATGATGTTAGGACCGCATCAATTTTATGTGGATTGGCTAAATTTCCAATCCTTTGAAGAAGAGTTTTCTGCCTCATGGGTTTGTATGGAGCGTTTTGGAAAGGCACCCAGTTTGCAATTTACCGGCTATGGCAATGATGCAAAGACCATTCATGGAGTTTGGTTTCCAGAAGAATTTGGTGATCGGGTAGCGATAGATGCCATCACTACAACTATTCGAAGAGCAAAGCCTGTCCAGATGCTTCGTTGGATCAATGATACGACCTATAGTGTCCTTCTCCATGGATCCGTAGTAATCACCACGATCAATAAAGACCACGACTATATCAGTCGCTCTGGTCAATCCCAGCGCATCCGCTATTCCATTACGCTCTTGCCCTTTTTTAATGGCGGAAAACCACAAGGACAATACCAAGAGGGACAATATCAAATGGGGTATTACCAAGAGGGACAAACTCTATGAAGATACCAGAAAAACATGTTGTTGTAGAGCTAGAGGATATGAGCCTCGATCTCCTTTGCTTTCACCATGTCATGGCTGTGTTAGGGGACCGTTCTCAAGTTGGGGGACTAAACGGCTATTTAGAAGCCACACTGGAAGCCAATCCAGAGATTGCCAAATATGGTGTGTTTTTACCACGGGGCTTAAAGGTCATGCTGCCTGAATTTGTGTTGTCTAATCCTCAAAGCATGGTGAAGCGGTTATGGGATTAATGCGTACACACCCTTTTATTGTGGTCAAGGTGGGAGACAAACCTGTTCATGAGGTTTTTTACCAGCGTCTCTTAACCGCAACGATTACGGACCATGCCGGTAATGAAGCCGATACATTTGAAGCAGAGTTTGACGATAGTGGCAATGATTTAGAGGTTCCCTCAAGCAACAGTGCGCTACAGGTGATCTTTGGTTATGAGAACAGCATCAGTGCCTTTATGGGGTGTTTTGTTGTGGAGTCAGTGGTCAGTTGTGGTGGCAGTGATGGAGAAATCTTGCGCCTTTGTGGCAAAAGCGCCTCCATGCGTAAAGAGCTCAAAGAACAGGTGAGTGAACATTTTGACCACAAAACTGTTGGTGAGATTGTTGAGACACTTGCCAAACGCCATGGCTATCAAGCAAAGGTCAGTCCCCAATTTACCAAACAAACTTTGCCTTATGTGATTCGTACAGATCAATCGGCTGTTGATTTTTTAACCCGCCTTGCTGACCGCATGCAGGCACGTTTTTTAATCAAAGACCATAAGTTTTTATTTTTAAGCGGGGACAATTTACCAGCACTCGACATCCATAAGCACGACTGTTCCAACTGGGAATTCACATTAGAGCCACGCACGCAATATGGCACCATTGAAGCTTCTTATTTTGATCGCTCAAAAGGGCAGCAATGCCAAGTCAAGCATCAGACAGGGTTTAGCGGTCCCGTGCGGCGTTTACGGACTTGTTACACTTGTGAGGAGGAAGCACGAGCTGTTGCTGCTTCCGAGTCGGACAGGTTGTGTCGTGCTGTAGGGAGTGGTTCTTTGACCCTTGAGGGACGCCCTGAAATCATGGCGGATCAACCTCTTTTATTGCAAGGGTTTCGTGGGCAAATCAATGGACCATGGAAAGCCGCAACCGTCACCCACCGCTATGAAAAACAAAGCGGATACACAACAGAAATCACACTCGAGGCACCAAACAAGGGAAAAGAAAGCAATGAGAACATTGAACATGCTAAAAACAGAAAATCCAAGAGATAATTTTGCTTCTTCTTTTCGTCAACTTCCCCATAATATTGAAGCGGAACAGGCATTACTTGGAGCAATCCTGATTAATAATAATGCACTCGATCGCGTTTCAGACTTTCTCAAAGCAGAACATTTTTTTGAAACGCTACACCAAAAGATCTTTGAGATTGTCTTACAAATTATTCAAAATGGTCATCTTGCAAACCCCATTACAATCAAGCCCTATATCCAAATGGAAGAAAAAGTTGGAGATATTACTGTATACCAGTATGTTGTTCGCTTAGCCACAGAGGCAGTCACTATTATTAACACTGAAGATTATGGACGCGTTATTTACGATCTTTTTATCCGCCGGTCTTTGATTAATCTTGGCAATGAAGTTGCCAATACAGCTTTTGATGCTCCTGTAGAGCTCACGCCTACCCAACAAATTGAAACGATTGAAAATCAGTTATTTGAGCTCGCCGAAAAAGGGAAATATGGGGGTGGGTTTGAAAACTTTGATACAGCCATTGCAAAAGCACTTAACATGGCAAGCGCTGCAAAAAAGCGTTCCTCACAGCTTTCTGGGATAGCTACCCATATCAAAACCCTTGATGAGAAAATGGGAGGGCTACAGCCATCCGATTTGATTATCATAGCTGGACGCCCTGGAATGGGGAAAACCTCTCTGGCGACCAATATTGCTTTTAATATTGCCAATGCTTGTAAGCGTCATGATAACAGCCAAGAAAATGAAGGGGGCATTGTTGGTTTCTTCTCACTTGAGATGTCAACAGAACAGCTTGCAACTCGTATTATCTCAGAACAAATAAAGGTTTCTTCTTCTGATATGCGTCGTGGTAATATCTCAGAAGAGCAATTTACCAACATCATTTACGCAATGCGTTCCTTACAAACAATCCCTCTTTATATTGATCAAACGGGGGGTGTATCCCTTGCACAATTGGCCGCCCGTGCAAGGCGTCTCAAACGACAACATGGTCTAGATGTCTTGATTATCGATTATATCCAACTCATGACAAGCGGTTCAAAGCGTTCATTAGA